>CANSQW010000118.1 GCA_947649215.1 uncultured bacterium
GGCTCGACTTCGCCGACCTTCCCTTCATGAACCAGGACACGGAGTTCCCTGCGCCCGCCGCGGTGCGCCGCGTCCGCGACGAGGTGGCGGCGGCCGACGCGGTGTGGGTGTTCTCGCCCGAGTACAACCATGGCGTTCCCGGCGTGCTCAAGAACCTGCTCGACTGGCTGTCGCGCCCGCTCGATCCCGGCGGGTCGGACACCGCGGCCAAGGGCAAGCCGACGGCTCTCAGCTGCGCCGGCGGCGGCGCCCGGGCGCGCTACTGCGCGGCCGACCTCATGGAGACGCTCACGTTCATGCAGATGGACCTCGTGCAGACCGTCCACGCCCAGGTGGCGCTCACCCGCCAGGACTACACCACCGACGTGCTCCGCATGACGCCCGGCGAGGACGCCGCCCTGGCCCTCCAGGCCGACCTGCTGATGGGGAAGCTCGCGGGGAAGCTGGCGCAGCCCCTTCTCTAGAGGAAGTCGACGACGCCGCAGTGCGTGTGGTAGATGGCGCCGCGCACCATGAGCCGGCCCGCGTGCTCGAGGGCGGCAAGCTCGGGCAGCGCGCGCAGCTCGGCGATGGCCGCCTCGGTGTTGCGGACGCTCGCCTGGTAGGGGTCGCGCTCGCCCCGGAGGGCCTCGGCGATGCGCCCGGTGATGGGCGCGAGCGGCCCGGCCTCGCCGTCGAGCGCCGCCTTGATGGCGCCGCAGTGGGTGTGCCCGAGCACGAGCAGCAGCCGCGTGTGCAGGTGCTCGCAGGCGTAGAGGGCGCTCGCGGCCTCCGTCGGCCCCACGACGTTGCCCGCCACGCGGATCACGAAGACCTCGCCGAGGCCGGCCATGAAGATGTGCTCGGGGACGACGCGGGAGTCCGCGCAGGTTACGATGGTGGCGAAGGGACGCTGCCCGTTCTCGAAGAGGTCGCGCACGCGCTCGGGCGACAGGTCGCGGTGGTGATCGAGCGCCTCCACGTAGACGCGGTTGCCCTCCACGAGACGCGCGAGCGCCTCATCAGGCGGGACGTGCGCGTCGCCGTCGAAGTCGTCTGCCGTGTATCCGCAGGTCATTGTATGCCTCCTTGCCTCGCTCGCGCCCTATTCTACCGCGAGCGCCGCGCGAGCCTGGCCTCGCCCCTCGCAGCTTGGCGATATCGCCGATTCCCGGCCAGGCAGGTGGACAAAAAGCGGCGATGTCACATCTGGGTGGACAAAAAACGGCGATGTCACCTATCGGGGAGGGCGGCAAAGTTGGAGGCCGGTTGACTGCACGGCGCTGACCTGGGGATATGCGGAAGAAGAACTGCTGGTGCCCGAAAGAGGGCGTCCCTTGACGGTGACATCGCGATTTTTTGTCCACTCGGGCCTGGCGCTGCGCGCCGTGCCTCGCGGGCGTCGTTCCGCAGGCCGCGCCCGCAGCTGCGCTCGCGCGCAACGGCGCGTTGCTTTACGGGCTGGCGCGGGCGTGATTAGATGGGAGCACCCGATTGAAAGGAGCCCGCCATGTCCGCTGACCCCATCGCCACCTCCGCCGCACCTTCCGCCGACTCCGCCGACGCCGCGCCGGCTGCGCCCGCGCTGCGCAAGGCCGCCTTCGGCATGCCGGTGAGCGCGCTGCTTCCCCGCCTGCGTGAGGAGCGCGGCCTCACCCAGCAGCAGCTGGCCGACCGCCTCTACGTGACGCGCCAGGCCGTCTCGCGCTGGGAGCGCGGAGAGACGCACCCCGGCATCGACATGGTCAAGCTCATCGCCGCCGTGCTCGACGTGCCCGTGACCATGCTCATGGAGATGCCGCCCGAGGGCGCCTTCTGCCAGAGCTGCGGCATGTACCTCACGCGCGACGAGGATCGCGCGCACGCCGCCGACGGCACGCCGTCCGACGAGTGGTGCGCCTGGTGCGTGAAAGAGGACGGCGCCTATGCCGTCGACTGCACGATGGAGGAGATGATCGAGTTCTGCGCGCCGATGATGGCCCAGGCCAACGACGTGTCCCCCGACGACGCCGTCTCCCTCATGGGCGCGGTGCTCCCCCAGCTCAAGCGCTGGCGCGAGGAATAGGGCGGGGAAGGGGAAGGGCCGGGGCCGGAGCGTCGCAGAGGCGCCCCGCGTTCTGCGCCAGAAAAGGGAAGGAGCCCCGAGAGGCTCCTTCCTGTCCGATCTGCCGACGCCAGGCCTGCTTGGCCCGGGCGCGGTTGTAGCGCGTGTCGCCGTGCGGGCCGTGGCCGCAGGCATAGCCGTTGTAACGCGGCTTGCCCGCCAGCGTGGCCTCCTCGGCCGTCTGGCGCCACACCACGTCGCCGCCGGGTGCGCCGCGGCGCTTCCGCTTCTTGGACATATCGCCTCACCTCCTTCAAGCTCGCCGGGAACGCTTGTCATAGTACCATAGGGTCGTACGTGCGCGGCCGTCCGGCCGCGGTGGGGCCTTGATCTGCGGGCGTGCCAGTGCGCGCCGACGGGAGAGGGGGCATCATGGGCGAGGGGGTCGTTTCCACCTGCCGTTTCTGCGACGGGGGCTGCCGGGTCGTCGGGGAGGCGGGCGACGATGGGCGCCTGCGCGTGGCGCCGGCGTCACCGGAGTTCCCGGCCATCTGCCCCAAGGCGGCGGCCGTGGACGAGTACCGCCTGCATCCCGACCGCCTGACGGTGCCGCTGCGGCGCGTGGGCGAGCGCGGCGCGGGGGAGTGGGAGCGCGTCAGCTGGGACGAGGCGCTCGACGAGATAGCCGCTAAGCTGCGCGCCGTCATCGACGAGCACGGGCCCGAGGCGCTTGCCGTGGCGGAGATGCCGCTCAACATCGGGTTCGGCGGCGTCACGCGGAGGCTCATGAACGCGCTCGGGGCGGTCAACTACACGGCGCCCACGCAGCTGTGCATGGGCAACACCGCGCAGGTGCACCGTGCCGTCTACGGCTGGTTCGCCTCGCCCGACTGGGCGCGTGCCGATTGCATCGTCTACTTCGGCCAAGATCGCGACATGCAGCGCTGGCCTGCTGAGTACCTCCAGCTCAAGGCCGCGCTCGCTCGCGGCGCCACGCTCATCGAGGTGGATCCGCGCCTCACCGACACCGCCAGGCTGGCCGACTACCACCTGCGCGTTCGCTACGGCACCGACGCGGCCCTGGCCCTCGCGTGGATCAACGTCATCATCGAGGAGGGGCTCTACGACGCCGGCTTCGTAGCCGCATGGTGCGTCGGCTTCGACGAGCTGCGCGAGCGCGTGGCCGCGTGGACGCCCGAGCGCGCGGCGGAGGTCTGCGGGGTGGACGCCGAGCTCATCCGCCAGACCGCGCGCGTCTACGCAAACGCGGCTTGCGCCGTCATCCCCTGGGGCGTGGTGGCCGACATGCAGGTGAACTCCACGAGCCTGCTGCAGGCCCAGTGCATCCTGCGCGCCATCTGCGGCTACCTCAACGACGGCGAGAACGTGTCAGGCCCGGCGCTCGGCGGCGTCGTGAACGCGCAGCTGGCCGCGTTCGAGATGCTCGCCCCCGAGCAGCGCGCCAAGCAGCTCGGGCAGGACGGCCCGCGCGCCCATCCGCTGCTCACCATGTGCGCTGCCGCGCTCTACCGCGACGCCACGGCGCGCGCGGGCATCCCCTATGAGCCGGACATCCTGGGCGAGTCGCAGGCATGCGACCCGTCGGCCCTGTTCGCGGCCATGCGCGGCGAGGGGCCCTACCCGGTGCGCGCGTTTTTCGCGGTGGGGAACAACACGGTCATGAGCTATGCGGGCCAGCAGGGGATCGTCGACGCGATCAGGGCCCAGGACCTGGTAGTGGTGTTCGAGAACTGGCTGACGCCCACCGCGCAGCTGGCCGACTACGTGCTGCCGGGTGACATGTGGGCCGAGCGGGACGTGCTGGGTCCTGAGTTCGACGTGGCGCCGGTGCTCACGGCCAGCTATGCCCTGCGCGAGCCGGCGGGCGAGTGCCGTGGATGGTATGAGGTGGCAAAGGGGCTGGCCGACCGCCTGGGCGTAGGCGACGCGCTTCCGTGGGCGGATGCGCGCGAGCTGTTCGACTGGCGCCTGGCGCCGATCGGCAAGACGTTCGACGATTTGCGCGACGGCCGGCCCGTGCTGGCCGAGGCGCCGGCACGCGGATGCTTCCTGACCCCCTCGGGCAAGGTGGAGCTGGCCTCCTCGGCGCTCGCGACGCTCGGGCACGATCCGTTGCCCAGCTACGTCGAGCCGTGCGACCCGGCGGCCGCGGCGGAGCCCGGGCGCTATCCGTACGTCGCGTTCGCCGGCCTGCGCGAGCGCGCGTCCTACAACACGAACTTCCACCAGATGCCGACCTTCCGCGCGCAGGCGCCCGAGCCGCTGCTGCTCATCAACCCGGCCGATGCCGCGGCCGAGGGCGTGGCTGACGGCGCGTGGTGCGTGGTGGAGAGCGCCTATGGGCGCGTGGAGCTGGTGGCGCGGCTCGATGACGCGCAGCCTGCGGGCAGCGTGCGCGTGCCGCATGGCTGGTGGAAGCCGGAGCTGCCCGGCGGCCTGGTGGGCGGGCTCTCGGCCGCGTGCCTCCACAACGACGGCATGCTCATGCCCGACGCGGAGTGGAACCTCGATCCGGTTCAAGGCGTCCCCGGCCTGCGTGGGACCGTGCGCGTGGCCGTTCGGCCGCGGTAGCGCCTTGGGCGGGGCGTCGCGGAAGCCGCAGGCTGGCTGGCGTGCGGTTCTCGGGGCTGAATTGGCCAAAAACGACGACTTGACGACAAGGAGGGGACGTCCCCCGATGTTCTTCACGGCAAAAGTCCAGGTCGCAGAAGTTCTCTAGGGAGCACCTTGCCCCGATAGGGGCGAGATGCCGCCTGTGTTGTCGTCAGGCCGTCGTTTTTGGCCATTTTGCGAGTGGAATTCTCCCGGGGGCGTTCGCCGGCATGTGGAAGCGCGCTTGGGCGGCGGCTCGGCTCGCGTCTGGCGACTAGCGAGTCGGGGCCGTCACCGGCCGTTGGCGCGGCGGCTAGGCGGTGGGGGAGAGGGGGCGCTCGTAGGCGAGACGCGGGGCGCCGGCCTCCAGCCCCTCGGCGAGGGTGACGGTGCCGCAGCGGGCGAATCCGGCCTTGGCCAGAGCGCGCTGCATGGGAACGTTGTCGGCGTGGGTGTCGATGCGCACCGAGGCCAGGCCCTCGGCGGCGGCCTTCTCGCAGGCGAAGGCGAGCAGCGATCCGGCCAGGCCGCGCCCGCGCAGTTCGGGGTCGACGGCCAGGCGGTGGA
>CANSQW010000119.1 GCA_947649215.1 uncultured bacterium
GCACCCCCCCTGCGACGCGCGACGTAGCAGCGGCACCCCCCCCGCAGACGGGCGCCGCGCCCGCCCCGCCGCATCCATACCGAACGGATTCGCAACACTTCCGGCCCCTCGCCTCGCAGCACCCGCCCGGCGAGCCGCTGCGCCGTATACTAGGACGGCGCCCCGCGAGTCCCGCACGGCCCAGGCCGCATCTGTCCGCCGTCGCTCGCGTCCGCCCCCATCGTCCGCCGACCCCCAAGGAGCCCGCCATGCCAAAAATCGTCGTCACTGACACCGACTTCGGGGATTCCGCCTTCGAGCGCCAGATGGTCGAGGCCGCGGGCATCGAGTTCGCCGCCTACGACGGCGAGCGCTCCCGCACGCCCGAGGAGATCATCGAGCACCTGCGCGGGGCCGACGGGGCCATCACCTCCTACGGCGACTTCACATCGGCCGTCTTCGCGGCGCTGCCCAGCCTCAAGGTGGTCAGCAAGACGGGCACCGGCGTCGACAACATCGCCGTCGATGCCGCCACCGCCAATGGCACGGCCGTCTGCAATGTGCCGGGCTACGGCACCGAGGTGGTGTCCGACCACGCCATCGCGCTCGCGCTCTGCGTGCTGCGTCGCGTGAATGAGCTTGACGCCGACCTGCGCTCCGGCATCTGGGACTTCCATCGACGCCAGCCCCTCGGCCAGGTGAGCGGCCGCACGTTTGGCGTGGTGGGCTACGGGAACATAGGCCGTGCGACAGCCCGCAAGGCCCGCGGGCTGGGGTTTCGCGTGGTCGTATGGGATCGCCGCGGCGTCGCAGGACGCGCGACGCCGGAGGGCTTTCCCTACGCGGCCCTCGACGAGCTGCTGGCAACGAGCGACGTGGTGAGCTTCCACACGGCGCTCACCCCCGAGACGCACCACCTGCTGAACGCCGAGCGCATCGCCGCCATGAAGCCCGGTGCCGTGGTGGTCAACACCTCGCGCGGCCAGGTGGTGGACACCGACGCCCTCGCCCAGGCCCTGACGGAGGGGCGGCTCTGGGGCGCCGGCATCGACGTGTTCGAGGAGGAGCCCGTGGCGCCCGACGCGCCCATCTGCCGCGCGCCGCATACCGTGCTCACGGCCCACGCGGCCTACTGGTCCGAGGAGTCGGCCGTCGAGCTGCGTACCCGGTGTGCCCAGAACGCCATCGACGTAGTGCTCGGCCGACGCCCCGAGAGCTGCGTGAACCCCCAGGTGCTCGCCGAGGGCACGCCCGCGTAGCGCGCCTGACCCGCGCGGCCCCCGCACCCGGCGACCTGCCAGCGGGCTACTGCTCGTTGGCGCGGAGGAACGCCTCGAGCTCCTGCACCGCCACGCCCGAGGGGCCCCAGGGCGTGATGACCAGCTTGTCCCCGGGGCGCAGGTCCATGTGGCGCGCCGCCGCCTTCGAGAGCGCCAGGCGGCCGTCGTCCTCCACCGCCGTCACCCCCAGGATGTCCTCGCGCGTGGGCGTGGTGCCCGACGCCGCCCAGCCCTCGCCCTGGAACACCAGCTCGTCCAGGCCCACGCCCAGCACCTGGGCCAGATAGCAGGCGTGGCGCAAATCCGGCAGCACGCCGCCGTCCTCCCAACGACCCACCGCCTGGCGCGACGCCCCCACCGCCTTGGCCAACTGCTCCTGCGTGAGGCCGCGCCCCTTGCGCAGCGTGCGGATGGCAGGGCCTAGCATGTCGAGGGAGTCAGTCATCAGACCCCCCCCCCAGAAGGTGTTTTTCCGCGCATTCGCGAGCGCCGGCGTGTCGGCGGCGAAAGCACGGGGGAGAGGCTGGCGCATGGTCGTCCTTTCGCGACGGGAACGATGGGAAGAACCAACGGTACCCAGCGCCTGCATCGAAACCGCATCGGATTCGCCGCCGTCGAGCAAACAACGCATTCCCTGCCTTCTACGCGGCGCCCCCATGCAGCTCGGCGGTCACCGTCGTCCCGGCGCCCGGCTCGCTCGCGAAGGCAAGGCTCCCCTCGTGAGCTGCGGCGATGTCATGGCAGAGCGTCAGGCCCAAGCCCGCCCCGCCCTCGGGGGCGTGCGCGCCCTCCACGCGGTAGAAAGGCTCCGTCAAGCGACCGAGGGCCTCCGGCGGAATGCCCGGCCCGTCGTCGGACACGCTGATGCGGCAGCCGTCGTCGAGCATCTGGCACGCCACCCGCACCGCACCGGGCCCGCCGAGCGCCTTGCGCGCGTTCTCGCACAAGTTCTCCACCAGGGACGTCACGAGGTCGGGCTCCATCAGGCACGCGCCCTCCTCGCAGGCGCAGCTCAAGTCGACGCCGTCGGCGGCGTAGAGGGGCGCCAGCCGCTCCACCAGGCCCCGCACCAGCGCGCCGGGGCTGGCGGGATGCAGGCGCAGCGGGCGCCCCTCCAGCACGACCAGGTCGAGGATGAGCTGCGAAAGGCGCTCAAGGCGCTGCCCCTCGGCCAGGATGAAATCGGCTGCCTCGGCGCGCTCCCCCTCGTCAAGCTTCTGGAGGCGCAGCAGATCGGCATAGCCGATGATGGAGGTGAGGGCCGTCCTTATCTCATGGGCGTAGCTTCCGACGAAACGGGCTTGTCGCTCAACCACGGCCTCCAAATGCGAAACGGCTTCTTGCTCGGCGGCCATCGTCGTTCTTCGCGCCTCAGGCCTCGAACCGATAGCCGACCTTGTTAACGGCGACTATCTTCTCTTCCCACTTGACCTTCTTGCGCATGCGCTGGACGTGGAGGTCGACCGTCTTGGTGCCATAGCGAAACGGCTGGCCCCACACCTGCTCGTACATGGCCTCGCGGGTGAGGGCGCGGCCCGGGTTGCGTATGAGCAGGAGCAGCAGCTCGTATTCAGTCTTAGTGAGGGGAATCTCCTGGCCATCGCGCATCACGCGGCGGCCGAGGGTGTCCACGGTCAGCCCATCGACGATCATCACGCCGTCGGTCTGGCGAAATCGGCGCAGCACCACGTCCACGCGAGCCAGCAGCTCGGCCACCTCGAAGGGCTTGACGATATAGTCCTCGGCGCCGGCGCGCAGGCCGTGAACCCGGTCGGCCAGGTCGCCGCGGGCGGTGATGAAGATGACGGGCACCCCCAGCGGCCGAATGAAGTCCATGAGCGCAAAGCCGTCCACCTTGGGAAGCATCACGTCAAGAAGCACCAGATCGAAGCGGCCGCCTTCCAAGATGTCGACCACCTCATCGCCGTCACCTGCGCATACGCAGTCGTACCCCTCCTTGGCAAGCGCCAGGCGGATGAGGTTTGAGATAGACCGCTCGTCTTCGGCGATAAGTATGCGGGGCAACGGGGAGCACCTCCTTCGTCCCCAGCATACCGTTCTGCGGCATCGGAACAGCATATATCGCCGAAGGGTCACACCTATTGGCACCATCGATGCCAGGGGGTCACACCTAATGGCACCATCACCACCAAAGGCCTGCCAAAGAACCGCATCCAATGGCATAATTGCCGCATTCGCCCCGAACGAAGAGGTTTTTATGCGCAAACTTCGCAGTGAACTTCCGCCTGGATATATCCATGTGACCCAGCGAGGCCTTGGGAGGCGACTCATCTTCGAGGACGATCACGACAAAAGGCGCTACCTTGCAACGCTCCGAGACAAGCTTGAGCACTCCGGGGTCTCCGTCCTGGTCTGGACGCTCATGCCCAACCACGTGCACCTTCTGGTGCGGGCGCAACCAGCGGAGCTCTCCAAGCTGATGCAGCGCCTCGGAACCAGCTATGCGCAGTACTTCAACGGCCGCCATGGGCACGTCGGCAAGGTCTTCCAGAACAGATTCTCCTCCGAACCCGTCGAGACCGAAGCGCATATGCTTGTCGCCATCAGGTACATCCACAGAAATGCCGAGGTGGCGCAGATAGCCACCATGAGGGACTACCCTTGGAGCAGCTACCGCGAAATTCTTGGCAAAAGAGTCGCGCTTGAGGGCGAGGGAATATGCGATGCCTCGAAAGCGCTCGAGTTCTTCGGAAGCATGGAGGAGTTCTCTCGATTCCATGCGATGGAAAACGAGGTCGACGGGTTTGCGCGAGTCGATGGATACCGACCTCGTCTGAGCGACAGCGATGCCTATGCGATAGTCTCGCGCCATTACGGGAAGGGTTTTGCGGACAGCCTTCCCCGCATGCCAAAGGAGGAGAGGGACGAGGCCTTAAGAACCCTCAAGATCCTCGGCCTCTCGATTCGACAGATAGAACGATTGACCGGCATCGGAAGAGGGCCCATCACGAAGGCGTGATGGGGGGGGTGCGTGCCATTTGGTGTGACCCTTTGTCACCAACGAAAAAAGCACCCGGTTAACGGGTGCTGAGAACTTGGTCGCGGGGGCAGGATTTGAACCTACGGCCTCCGGGTTATGAGCCCGGCGAGCTACCAGACTGCTCCACCCCGCAATATATGTGCGCCCCTAAGGGCAAGGAAATATATTACGCGCCTTAGCTCCGCAGCACAACCCCCAGGAAGGTCGCGCCGCCAAACGGCACAATTCCTGCACATTAGGGACGCCCGCAAGCGCTGGCGCCATCAGCCGGGACGCGCGTAGGCGACCGCCTGCGCGCTAGCCAGGGCGAGCGCAAGCAGGCGGGCGCGGACCAGCTAGGGCGAGCGCAGGCGGGCGCGGGCCAGCCAGGGCGAGCGCAGGGTCACTTCACGGTGAGCACCGGCACGTCCGCCTCGTGGAGGACGGCGTAGCTCACGCTGCCGAGCATGCCTCGCAGGGCGCCCAGGCCCCGACGACCCATGACGATGATCTCGCAGTCGTTCGCCTCGGCGTAGTCGCAGATGCCGTCGGCCACCTTGCCGCTGATGACAGCGCCCACCTGCACGTCGCAGGCCACATCGTCCAGGCGCTCGCCGAGGGCCTCGTTCAGGTCGTCCATCGCGGTGGCCTTGGCGCGCTCGATCACGCGCTCGTACGATTCCATGTCCGGGAAGATCAGCGGCGTGGCCGAGCCCGGCCCTGCCGGCGCCTCCAGCTCGGCGGCCACGGCGCCGGCAGGCACCACGGTCAGCACGTGCAGCACGGCGGCGGCATCGTCAGCGATCAGCTTCTTCGCCACCTCGAGGGCGTTCTGGGACGGCTCGGAGCCGTCGAAGGGCACGAGGATCCTCTTGTACAGCATCGCTTCCCCTTTCCTCGGATGCATTCGCTGATACTCAGCGTAAGCGTTTT
>CANSQW010000120.1 GCA_947649215.1 uncultured bacterium
CGGGCACCTTCTCGGAGGTGGCGGGCTCCTCCGGCGGGATGACGGAGTTGTCGCAACGGCCGACGATGACGCGCTTCAGCGGATCCCAGTCGTTCCAAGAGCTAACGATTTTCGTCATGAAAATCTCCTTTCGTTATTTCGTGCAGTGACGTTATACCACCTTTTGGTAACGGGTGCATTACGAAGTATGACGAAGCTGACCTTAACGCTGAGAAAACTCACGCGGCCTTCGCAGCGCCCGTCCCGGGAGGGCGAGCCGCCACGCCGAGCAGGCGCCGGCACGGGCCCGGCAGCGGGCCGGACCGAACGCCTGCGCCAGCGCCGCTCCCCTACGAGATGTGGCCGAGGAAGTCCTTCGTGCGGTCGGACTGGGGGTGGTCGAAGACCTCCTCCGGCGTGCCCTCCTCCACGATGACGCCGCCGTCCATGAAGATGACGCGGTCGGCCACCTCGCGGGCGAAGCCCATCTCGTGGGTGACCACGATCATGGTCATGCCGCCGCGGGCGAGCTCCTTCATGACGCCCAGCACATCGCGCACGAGCTCGGGGTCGAGCGCGCTCGTGGCCTCGTCGAACAGCATCACGTGCGGGCTCATGGCCAGGGCGCGCGCGATGGCCACGCGCTGCTGCTGGCCGCCGGAGAGCTCCGCCGGCTTGTAGTCGACGCGCTCGCCCAGGCCCACCTTCGTCAGCTCCTCCACGGCGATGCGCTCGGCCTCCTCCTTGGAGCGGCCGAGCACCTTGCGCTGGGCCAGCATGACGTTGCCCTTGGCGGTGAGGTGCGGGAACAGGTTGAAGCTCTGGAACACCATGCCCAGCTGGGCGCGCACCTTGTTGATGTCCACCTTCTTGCCGGTGATCTCGGTGTCCTCGAAGAAGATGCGCCCGTCGGTGGGCGTCTCCAGCAGGTTGATGCAGCGCAGCATGGTGGACTTGCCCGAGCCGGACGGCCCGAGGATGACCACCACCTCGCCGCGGTACACCTCCAGGTTGACGTTGCGCAGCACGACGTTGTCGTCGAAGGCCTTCTTGAGCCCCTCGATGCGCACGACGGGCTCGTCATAGTTCACGTGGCTGCCGGCGGCGCCGGTCTTCTCGTCCATGAGGTCCTCCTTGGGGGCTCGGGGCCTAGCGGCCGGCGTCCGGGGCATCGTTCTTGATCACCGGCTGAGAGGTCAGCGCGTCGGTGACGTAGGCCGTGACGCCCGCGGAATCCGTCCCCTCCAGGGGCCGGGTCGCGCCCGCGCCCGCGCCGCGGTGCTTGCGACGCCGGCCGCCGCCGGCCAGGCGCGCCTCCAGGCGGCCCACCACCTTCGCCAGCGGCAGGGTGATCACCAGGTAGAAGCACGCAGCCACGATGTAGGGCGTGATGGAACCTGTGGAGGCCACGATGGTCTTGGCGTACATGACCACCTCCATGACGCCCACGGCGGCCAGCATCGAGGTGTCCTTGTACAGCAGGATGAACTCGCTGGTCATGGTGGGAATCACGCGCCGCACCGTCTGGGGGATGATGACGAAGATCATCGTCTGCGCGCCGTTCATGCCCAGCGAGCGCGCCGCCTCGGTCTGCCCCGCCGGGATGGACTGGATGCCGGCGCGGAAGATCTCGCAGAGGTAGGCGGCGGAGTTCATGGCCAGCACGATGACGCCCAGGGGGAACTTGTCGATGCTGAGGCCCGCCAGGGGAAGGCCGAAGAAGGCGATGTAGATCTGCAGGAACAGCGGCGTGCCGCGCACCACGTTCACGTAGAGCGACGCCAGGCCGCGCAGCACCCGCAGCTTGGCCATGCGCATGAGGGAGAGGCACAGGCCCAGCGGGATGGCCAGCGGGAAGGCGACGGCCACGATGGCCACCGCCATCAGGAAGCCCTGGAACACGACGGGGAAGCTGTCCACGATGATGACGGGGTTCAGGAACATGCGCAGGAAGCGGTTCGAGTTCCAGGCCTGCACCCATTCCTGATCGGAGAGCCACGAGGTGATCTGGCCGGTGGTGGACACGCCGGTGACGGCGATGGGCTGGATGTCATCCACCGGCAGCGTGGCCCCGTCCTCCAAGGTGTAGCTGCCGCTGAGGACCATCTCGCCGCCCGACACGGGGAAGAAGACGCCGTAGATCTCCACCCGGAGGTAGCCGCCCGCCTGGGCCGGCTCGTCCAGCGTGGCGGTGAAGGTCTCGCCGTCAAGGGCGTAGTCGGCGTCGAGGAAGCCCAGACGCTGGCTCTGGTCGGCGGTGAGCAGCGTGATGCGCGCCTTGCCGGTGGTGTCGTCGTTGAAGGTGGTGCCCTGGGGGAAGACGATGGAGAGCCCGGTGATGGCCTCGTCGGCATCGGCCTGGCCCTCCCAGGTCACCCGCGTCTCCGTGCCGCCGTAGACCTCGGATCCGGTGGAGCCGTTGGGCCGCGCCGTGCACTTGGCGGTATCGAGGGCCAACGCCGAAGCCGGCGCCAGCGCCAGCAGCATCATCGCCGCCAGCACGATCGGCGCCAGGCGACCGAGGGCCCGCGCGATGGGGCTGGAGGATGCCGGGGTGAAGCAGGGAGTCTTGTTCATAGCCTAACCTCAAAAACGGGTCTCGGACGGGAAAGACCCTCCGGAGCCGAGGGGCGCCGGAGGGCCTTGAAGCCTAGCAGTGTCTGCAAGCTGGGATTAGAACCACTTGTCCTGCAGCTGGTCGATGGTGCCGTTCTCCTGGAGCTTCTTGATGGCGGCGTCGAGCGCCTTGGTGAGCTCCGGGTTGTCCTTCGAGACCACGGCGGCGTACTCCTCGCCGGTGGCGATCTCAAGCACCATGTGGGCATCCGGGTACGCGTCGGCCAGCATGCGCTTCACCACCGCAAGGTTGGTGCACACAGCCGTGGCCTGGCCAGACTGCATGGCAGCGAAGCAGTCGGTGCCGTTGCCGTAGGGCTGAACCGTGGCGTTGGGGAAGTTCTCCTGAACGTAGGCCTCGCCCGTGGTGCCGGACTGGACCGCGATGATGACGCCCTCCTGGTTCAGGGCCTGAGCGGCATTCTCGCTGGTGATGTCGGTGTTGCTGTTCATGACGGCCACAGCCTGGTCGTCAATGTAGAACGTCTCGGTGAAGTCGATCTGCTGGGCGCGCTCGGGATCGACCGAGAAGCCGGAAACGCCCACGTCGCCCTGGCCGCCAGCCTGAATGGCCGGGATGATGCCATCGAACTGCAGCGGCTGGATCTCCAGCTTCAGGCCCATCTCATCAGCGATGGCGTTGAACAGGTCCACCTCGTAGCCGACGATCTCGCCGTTCTCCAGATTCTCGAACGGCGGGTAGTCCGGCGAGCTCAGGATGGTCAGCGTGCCCTCCTTCAGGAGGGTCATCTCAGCCGGGGCCTCGGTCTTGGGCTCCTCGGCCTTCTTGTCCTCAGCCGGCTTGGCGTCGCCGCCGGAGCAGCCGAACAGGCCCAGGGCGGCCACCATCGCGGCGCTGACCGCGAGCACGCCCCACTTCTTCATCTTCATTCGCTTCCCCTTTCCTCTTATACGCTCCAATGCGCTCAAGCGATGATTCGCCCATTATGGTGTTTCAGGGCGCCCTTATCAAACAACTATCGTGTTTCGGGCGTGTTTACGGATTAGCGGGCGGCAGGAAACCAGCCCCCCCCCCTCTGCGTACCCCCCCCCGCGAGGGGCTCGCAGAGGGGTACGCGCCGGGCAGCAGGGGCCACTGCCGTTTTTCATCCCGAAAATGGCACTAATTTGCGTTTTGGTATGGCCGCCCTGCCCCCTCGGGGGAAGCAGATGTTAACCCGAAATGCGCGACCTGGGGTTTTGCCGCGCCTCAAGCCCGCCGAGCTCTCCCCCAGCCGCCTAGGGAGCCGCCTTACCCTACCAAACCGCAAATTAGTGCCATTTTTCGCAGAAAAAGTGGCTCTGGGGCGAAGCGGGCCGACAGCGGACGGGACGGAGCGGGACGCCGAGGGGGGGGGGCGACAACGCCCATCGCGCCCAGGGCCGGACGGCACCTGCGACAGAGGCCGCCTCACACGGGCCGAGGCGCTACTCGAACTTCCCGGCCGCGACCTCCAGCTGATGGATGATGTCGATCTGCTGGGGACACATGGCCTCGCAGGCGCCGCAGCCGATGCACGACGACGCGCGGCCAGCCTCGGTGCGCCAACCGTAGGTGGCCTTGGCGAAGGCCGGGTTGCGCGTCATGGCCTCCAGGTTGAGTATCTCCATCACATCGGGAATCATCACGTGGGCCGGGCACCCCTCCACGCAGTAGCCGCAGCCGGTACAGGGCACGACGGCCAAGGCGCGAATGGCGTCGATGGCACGATCAAGCGTGGCGCGCTCGTCGGCCGAAAGCGGCTGGCGGACGCGGTAGGAGGCCGTGTTCTGCTCCACCTGCTCAAGGGTGGACATGCCCGAGAGCACGGTGATGACGTTGGGCAAGTCCCAGCAGAACCGATAGGCCCACTCAGCCTGGGTGATGGCAGGGTGGCCCTCCGCGAGGATGGCGGCCGCCTCTGCAGGCAGCTCGCAGAGACGTCCTCCCCGGCAGGGCTCCATGATGACGACGGGCACGCCATGGCGATCAGCCACCTCCATGAGGCGGCGGGCCTGGGCGTGGGGGTCGTCCCAATCGAGGTAGTTCACCTGCAGCTGCACGAAGTCCATGGCGGGATGGGCCGTCAGCAGCTCATCGAGGGCCTCGGGGCCGTCGTGGAGCGAGAACCCGATGTTGCGGACGAGCCCCTGCTCCTTAGCGCGCTGCGCGAACTCCCACATGCCGAACTCGTCGAACGTGGCCGTGCGCGTGCTGCCCAGGTTGTGCAGCAGGAAGAAGTCGAGGTAGGCAATGCCCAGTCGCTCAAGCGACGTGGCCAGCGTGGCATGGGCGGCCTCCTTGGTGGGCAGGAACGCGGCGGGGCACTTGGTGGCCACGGTGAACGACTCGCGGGGATAACGCTCGACCAGCGCCTGGCGCACCGCCGCCTCCGAGGCGCCGCCATGGTAGAGGAAGGCGGTGTCGAAGTAGGTGTTGCCGGCCTCCATGAACACGTCGACCATGGCCTTGAACTGGTCGATGTCGATGGAGGTGGGGTCGGCGGGATCGGTGAGGGGCAGGCGCATGCAGCCGAAGCCCATCTTGGAAATGGATGCCAGGTCTTCTCTCATGGGATTCCTCGTCTCTCG
>CANSQW010000121.1 GCA_947649215.1 uncultured bacterium
GCACAAGCGTGAAACCGGAGCAGACGAGGGCGGCGCAGGCCGTTCGGGAGGGAGGGATCCATGGAGGGGAAGCTCGCGGTCATCTACTTCAGCCCCACGCACACGAGCCGCACCACGGCGCTCGCCGTGGCCGAGGGCATGGCCGAGCTGGGCGCCGAGGCGCTCGACATCGACCTGACCAAGCCGGAGGCCCGCGCGGACTTCAGCCTGGAACTGGCGGAGGGGGACGTGGCCGTGATCGGCTATCCCGTCTACGCAGGCCGCGTGCCCCGCGTGCTGGCCGAGCTGCTGGCGAGCGTCAAGGGCGGTGGCGCGGCCGCCGTGCCGGTGGCCGTCTACGGCAACCGTGACTTCGACGACGCGCTCGTGGAGATGGCCGACCTCCTGGATGATGCGGGCTTCGCGGTGGTCGCGGCGGGCGCCTTCGTCGGCGAGCACTCGTTCTCGCGCCTCGTGGGCACCGACCGCCCCGATGCGGCTGATGTGGAGGCTGCCGTGGCCTTCGGCGCGGCCGTGGCGGCCAAGCTGGGCGCTGGCGATCGGTCAGCGCCCGAGCTGCGCGGCAACCGCCCCTACACCGAGTACCGGGCCGACCTGCCCTTCACGCCGGCCACCACCGACGCCTGCACCGACTGCGGCGTCTGCGCGCACGTGTGCCCCATGGCCGCCATCGACCCGGCCGACGTGCGCCGCGTGGATGAGCGCTGCATCAGCTGCTGCGCCTGCGTGAAGGCATGCCCGGAGGCTGCCAAGACCTACGCGGACACCCCCATCGACGGCATGGCCCACCTGCTTCAGGAGAACTGCGCCGCGCGCCGGGAGCCCGAGACGTTCCTGTGATTTCTCGGGGATTCCCCCTTGCGTTAAACAAACATATGTTCTAACATAGGGCCCGCTTATTCGGAAGAGGAAGGCGGGCCCTCGTGTCGCGGACCCAGCGCATCATACTCGGCATCGACCCCGGCCTGGCCCACACGGGCTGGGGGGTGGTGTCCCAGGACGGCCCGCGGCTGGCCTGCATGGCCTATGGCTGCGTGACCACGGCCGCGGCCGAGCCCCTGGGACGGCGCCTGCTGAAGGTGCACGACCAGATCGGCGCCGTGGTGCGCCGGTTCCGCCCCACCTGCGTCGGCATCGAGACGGTCTGGTTCGGCAACAACGTCACCGCCGCCTTCGGCACGGGCCAGGCCCGCGGGGCGGCGCTCGTGGCCTGCGCGGAGGGTGGGCTCGAGGTGGGGGAGTTCTCGCCCAGCCAGATCAAGCTCGCCATCGTGGGCACCGGCGCGGCCGAGAAGGAGCAGGTCCAGTACATGGTGGGCCAGCTGCTGCGGCTGCCCGAGCCGCCCTCTCCCGACCATGCGGCCGACGCCTTGGCGGCGGCCATCTGCTACAGCACCCACGAGGGCTTCGCCCGCGCTGCCGCGCGCTATGACCAGGCGGTCGCGGCGGCCGTCGCGGCCGACGATGCCGGCAGGCGGCGAGCGGCCGCCCTGCGGGAAAGGGAGGAGGCACGGTCATGATCGCGTTTCTCAGGGGAGCGCTGGCGGCGAAGTCCGCCCAGGGCGTGGTGGTGGACGTCGGGGGCGTCGGCTACGGCGTCGCCTTGTCCCAGGCGAGCCTCTCTAAGCTGCCGGCCCTCGGCGAGGAGGTGAGCATCCTCACCTACCTCCAGGTGTCCGAGAGCGGCATCGCCCTCTACGGCTTTCTCTCCGAGGAGGAGAAGGCCCTGTTCGAGCGCCTCATCGCGGTGTCGGGCGTGGGGCCGAAGGTGGCGCTCGCGGCGCTCTCCACGTTCTCGGCGGGCGCGCTCGCCGACGCCATCGCCTCGCAGGACGTGGCCCTCGTGCAGAAGATTCCCGGCGTGGGGAAGAAGACGGCCCAGCGCATCATCCTCGAGCTCAAGGGCTCGCTCGACCAGGGGATCGAGGGGCTCTTCGGTCGCTCGGAGGATCCGGCCGCAGTCATCGACGAGCGCCTCAAGGGCGCCACCGAGGCGCTGCTCTCGATGGGCTTCACCTCCGCCGAGGCCGACCTGGCCCTCAAGGGCGCCCCCGAGGGCGCCACCGAGGCGGCCCTGCTACAATATGCCCTCAAGCGCCTGGGAAGCTGATAGGTTGTTATGGGATCTGACATCGAGATAGAGGGCCTCGTGTTCGAGGCAGGCGACGACGACCGGGACGCCCTGGCGGGGCGCCTGGCCGCGCGTGAGCGCGCCGTCAGCGCCGATCTGATCGAGGACGACCTTGCCCTCGACCGTTCGCTGCGCCCCAAGCGCCTGGGCGACTACCTTGGCCAGGCCAAGGTGAAGGAGTCGCTCGCCATCCTCATCGAGGCGGCCCGCGGCCGGGGGGACGTGGTGGACCACATCCTGTTCTCGGGTCCGCCGGGCCTGGGCAAGACCACGCTCGCGCAGGTGGTGGCCAACGAGGTGGGCGCCTCCATCCGCACCACGAGCGGCCCGGCCATCGAGCGCACGGGCGACCTGGCCGCCATCCTCACCAACCTGGAAGAGGGCGACGTCCTGTTCATCGATGAGATCCATCGCCTCAACCGCATGGTGGAGGAGGTGCTCTACCCGGCGCTCGAGGACTTCGCGCTCGACATCGTGGTGGGCAAGGGCCCGGCCGCGCGCTCCATCCGGCTTGACATCCCGCGCTTCACGCTCATCGGGGCCACCACGCGCACGGGCCTGCTCACCGGGCCTCTGCGCGATCGCTTCGGCATCGCCTTCCGGCTGGCCTACTACACGCCCGAGGAGCTGGCCTCCATCGTGCGCCGCTCAGCCTCCATCCTGGGGGTGGACATCGAGGAGGAGGGCGCGCTCGAGGTGGCGCGCCGCAGCCGCGGCACGCCGCGGCTGGCCAATCGCCTGCTCAAGCGCGTGCGCGACTGGGCGCAGGTGCGCGGCGACGGCGCCATCACCGAGGACGTGGCCGCCCAGGCGCTGTCGTTCTTCGAGGTGGACGACTTGGGGCTCGACGCGGTGGACAACCGCATCCTCGAGCTTCTCTGCGTGCAGTTCTCGGGGCGCCCCGTGGGGCTTACCACGCTCTCGTCGGCCTTGTCGGAGGATCCGGACTCGGTAGAGGATGTCTACGAGCCCTACCTCATGCAGCAGGGGCTCATGGTGCGCACCCCCAAGGGCCGCCAGGCCACCGCGCGCGCCTGGGAGCACCTGGGGCTCATCGCCCCCGAGGGGGTGGCCTAGCCGTGTTCGAGCAGGATTACCTCATGCGGCTGCTGGCCGAGTTCGCGGCGGCCATCCGGCGCTCCATGGAGCGGGCTACCGGGCTGCGCGATCCGCGCGGCGCGGCTGCCATGCTCGAGGCCGCCGTGGGGGAGGCGGTGGAAATGGACGGGGAGGCGCTGCTCTCGCTGGCGCCGGAGTCCATCGCTGCCGTGCTCACGGTGACGGGGGTCGACCCGCACCTGACCGAGTACCTCGCGCGCAGCCTCCTGCTCGCGGCGCGCTACCGCACCGAGGCGGGGGAGGCGGACCTCGCCGCCCTGCGGGAGGCGCAGGCTCGCGCCATCGCCGATGCCTGGGGTCACGACCTCGGCGCCGACCCGGCTGCGCCCTCCTCGATGGAGGCCTTCCTCGCCCGCACCTCCGCCTTCTGCTAGCGGGTCGCGCACGACCCGGGATGCCCTCCTGCTGCCTTGGGCGCAGTCCGCGGCATCCCCGGCGGACGCCTGCGGCGAAGGCTCCGAAAGACGCTGCCTCGGCGCGCGGCGACCGCCCGCCTTCCCCTCGCGCTCCCTTTGATTTTCTAAGCATTCACTGCGGTGACCTTTGAAGTTAGAGTTAAGTAAAACTCCAGTTCAGCTGGGAAAAACTGGTTATTTTGCCAGGGTTTTCACTCCAAGGAAACTGCCTTTTCTTACAGTTTGGAAAAAAAGCGTTCGCTAAGCGGAATCCTCACCGCGAACCGCCTCGAAAAGGCGTATAGTAAAGCCCGTGCTTTCAAAATGAAAGCGGGCAGGTCATCATTTTGAGGGTCTGTATGGCTACTCCCCAATGCAAGAGGGGAGAGAAAAGAGGATTAACATGGCGGAAGGTACTGTTAAGTGGTTTAACCCGGAGAAGGGCTACGGCTTCATCTCTCAGAGCGACGGCGAGGATCTCTTCGTCCACTTCTCCGAGATCAAGATGGACGGCTTCAAGACGCTCGACGAGGGCGCTGCCGTCTCCTTTGACGTGACCACTGGTCAGAACGGCAAGCTGCAGGCCAGCAACGTCGTGCGTCTGTAAAAAGTCGCGTCGTTTCACCAAAACGCTCAAGGGGCTCCCGCTGGGAGCCCCTTTTGTTTGCGCGGGGACGAGGCTAGCGGATGAGCATGGCGTCGCCGAAGGAGAGGAGGCGATAGCGCTCATCGACGGCGTGGGCGTAGGCGGCGATGATATGCTCGCGGGAGGAGAGGGCCGACACGAGCATCATGAGCGTCGACTTGGGCACGTGGAAGTTGGTGATGAGGGCGTCTACCACGTGGAACTCGTAGCCGGGCAGGATGTAGAGCGAGGTGGCCTCGCGCTCGCGCGGCCGCAGCGCGCCCGCCTCGGCATCCCAGGCGCTCTCGAGCGAGCGAACCGACGTGGTGCCTACGGCGAACACGCGTCCCCCGCGCCCGCGGCAGCGCTCCACCGCCTCCACCGTGGCCGGCGGCACCGTGTAGAACTCCGTGTGGATGGCGTGGTCGGTCGGGTCGTCCTCGTCCACCACGCGGAAGGTGTCAAGCCCCACCTCCAGCTCGACGGTGGCCCATTCGACGCCGCGCGCCTCAAGCGAGGCGATGAGCTCCGGCGTGAAGTGGAGCCCTGCCGTGGGCGCGGCAGCCGAGCTCTCGCGGCGTGCGTAGACGGTCTGGTAGAGCTCCTCGTCGCCGGCGTAGTCGCGGATGTAGGGCGGCAGCGGCGTGTGCCCCACGGCATGGAGCGCCTCGTCGAGCGAGGCGAGCGGGGTGGACAGGCGCGCCACGCGCTCGCCCTTCTGCGCGCCGCGCGCCCAATCGACGATCTCGGCCGAGAGCACCACCTGGCCGGCGGCGTCCGTGAAGTCCACCACGGCGCCGGCGCCCGGCTTGAGGCGCTTGCCCGGGCGCACGAGCACCTCCCAGAAGGCCACGCGGTTGGTGCGCG
>CANSQW010000122.1 GCA_947649215.1 uncultured bacterium
GCGTTAGGCAGGGCGCGGGCCGGCGGCCACGAGGGCCGCGAGCGCGGCAAGGTGGGCGGGGGTGGTGCCGCAGCAGCCGCCGACTATGGCGGCGCCGGCCTCGAGGATGGGGGCCATGGCGGCGGCGAAGTCCTCGGGGCCCACGTCGTAGACGGTCTGGCCGCCCTCGAGACGCGGCAGGCCGGCATTGGGCTTGACGATGAGCGGGCAGCCGAGCAGCGGGGCCATGGCCGCCGCCAGGGGCGCGGCCTCACGCGGGCCCACGGAGCAGTTGAGGCCCGCGGCGTGAACGCCCCAGCCCGCGAGCGCACAGGCGGCCTCCTCGGGCGTGACGCCCATCATGGTGCGCCCGCCCGCGCCGAAGGAGAGCGTGGCGAACACGGGCAGGTCGGTGACGGCGAGCGCCGCCCGCGCCGCCGCCTCGGCCTCCCCCAGGTCGGTCATGGTCTCCACCACGATGACGTCGGCCCCGGCCGCCACGGCGGCGCGGGCCTGGGCGGCGAACAGGTCGTAGGCGTCGTCAGGGTCGAGGTCGCCCCACGGCTCGAGCAGCTGGCCGGTCGGCCCCAGGCTGGCGGCCACGTAGCGCGGAGAGGCCGCGCGGGCGCAGGCCACGGCCGCCGCGAACACCTCGTCGACGGAGAGCCCCGCGTCGGGCCTGAGCGCGCTGGCGCCAAAGGTGTTGGCGGTCACCAGCTGGGCGCCGGATTCCACGTAGGCCCGATGGACGGCGGTGACGGCCTCGGGCGCGGAGAGGCTGAGGCCCTCAGGCGGCTCGCCCGGCGCGAGCAGCCCCGTGCGCTGGAGCATGGTGCCCATAGCGCCGTCCTCGATGAGAAGGGCGCGCCCTTCCAAGACGAGGGCCAGATGATCGTCGGCGATGACGCGGTGCGAGAGGTCGGTGCTCATGGGGTCTCCTTGGGTGATCGAGCGGAAAGGGCGAAGGCGCGGACCGCCCCCCCCCAGGGGCCTCGCCGCAGAGCGGGGCCGCCGCCGGGGCGGCGGCATGCGGGGCATCAGCCATGGCGGGCGGAGCGGCGGAATACCCGGGCGCGCAGGAACGCGCCGGGCGGCACGGGCTCGGGCGCCGTAACGACGTAGAGCGCGCAGGAGCGGTTGGCCGTGGCCACGGGCTGCGGCGCCGGCGCCGGGTCGTCCTCGTCAGGTTCGGGAAGCCAGGTGAGGTCGCGCACCTCAAGCGGTCGCACGGGAACGCGCGGCGCGAGCACCTCCAGCTCGTCGCGCTCAGAGAACCGGTTGCGGCACCGCACGGTCACACGATAGCGCGGCGCGGCGCCCCCGCCTTCGCAGGCCTCGCAGGCCACCACGTCGGCGACGTGCATGGTCTGCTGCTCGTAGCCGTCGTAGGCGGGGGCCTGCTCGGCCTCGGCGAAGTAGAAGCCGGTGCCGTAGGGACGGTGGCTCACGGCTAAGAGCTCGTCAGCGACGGCCTCGGGCGGCTCGCCGTCGAGCACACGGCGGTAGGCGCCCACCACGGTGGCCACGTAGAAGGCCTTCTTGTTGCGCCCCTCTATCTTGATGGAGTCCACGCCGGCGTCCGCCAGCTCGCGCAGGTGGGCGAGCATGTTCAAGTCCTTGGCGTTCATGATGAAGGTGCCGCGGCCGTCCTCCTCGACGGGGAAGTGCTCGCCGGGGCGCTTCTCCTCTTCCAGCGTGTAGCTCCAGCGGCAGGGCTGGGTGCAGTGCCCCCGGTTGCCGGAGCGGCCCGTGAGGTAGCTGCTGATGAGGCAGCGCCCCGAGACGGCCATGCACATGGCGCCGTGGGCGAAGGCCTCGATCTCCAGGTCGGGCGGGGCGTCCTGGCGCAGGCGGGCTATCTCGGCGAGCGACATCTCGCGGGCGCACACGACCCGCGTGGCACCCAGGTCGCGCCACACGCGGGCGGCTGCGGCATTGGCCACCGACGCCTGGGTGCTCACGTGCAGCTCGACGGCTGGCGCGTGCTCGCGCGCGAGGACGGCCGCGCCCAGATCGCCGATGATGAGGGCGTCGGCGCCGGCGTCCTGGACGGCGCGCAGGTAAGCGGGCAGCGCGTCGAGGTCGTCGGACGTCATGAGGACGTTGCAGGCCACGTGCACGCGCACGCCGGCCTCGTGGGCGACGCGCACAGCCTCAGGCAGCGCGTCGAGGGAGAAGTTGGCAGCCCGGGCGCGCATGCCGAAGCGGTCGGCGGCCAGGTACACGGCGTCGGCGCCGAAGCGGACGGCGGCACGCAGCTGATCCATCCCCCCGGCGGGGACCAGCAGCTCCAGGGGTATGCGCGCGGGCGTGGTCATGGGTGCCTATTATAGTGGAGGGCGGAGGCGCGCGACGCGCGGGCGCGGGGCATCGGGCGAGACGGCCTGCGGCACGCATGGCCGATGCGACTCCGCGCAAGCCCCCCCCTTCCGCGATCGGGTCAACGGGCTATGATGGAGCCGAGCGCTGACCTGCCGGTCAACGCCGCCCTCCCCCGACCCCGAGGAGCCCCCATGAACCGAAGCGAACATCCCGGCACGCCCGCGCCCGCAACCTCGACCGCCCCGCGTCGCGGCGACTTCGACGCGCTGCCGCCCGAGCGGCAGGAGGCCATCATGCGCGCGTCGCTCGAGGGCTTCGGGCGCCACGACTATAAGGGCGCACGCACCGCCGACATCGCGCGACGGGCCGGCATGTCCAAGGGGCTGCTGTTCTTCTACTTTCGCGACAAGCGGTCGCTCTACCTTCACACCCTGGACTACCTGACCGACCGCATCATCGAGCTGGTCGTGGACGAGGACTTCTACGCCATCGACGACTTCTTCGACCTGATGCTCTACGCCGGCGAGCAGAAGGTGGCCAGCCTGAGCCGCTGGCCGTGGGCGCTCGAGTTCGCGGTGCGGGCCTTCTACGCCGACCACCGCGACATTCGCGATATCACGGCCCAGTGGACGAATCGCCAGGTCGACCTCATGTACGACCGGTTCTTCCGAAACGTGGACTTCGGCCGGTTCCGCGACGACGTGGATCCGCGCGAGGTGCTCGACATGCTCATCATGCTGGGCGACGGCTACCTGCATCAGCGCCTCTCCAGCCGCGAGCCCATCGACCTGGGCGCGCTCATGGACGCGTACCGCCGCTGGTGCGAGATCCTGCGCGGGTGGGCATACCGCTAGACCTCGGCCTTTCGCCGGCAATCCGCAAATTCGAACGGTTCTGCACCCTGCCGCGCGGCAAAGGCCCTCCAAGATGCCAGCGCACACAAGGGCGGTCAGGGTTTTTGCGGCCACAAGCCCCTCCACGGCAGCAAAAAGAACGCCACGGGGGTACAGAACCGTCCGAATTTGCATGGCCGGCTCGATTTTTCGAGGCACAGCGCTCCGCACAGGCGCTACAGGCTGAAGTCGCGGCGGGCGAAGACGGCGACGGCCAAGGCGTCGAGCGCCGCCGCGAGCGCGGCGAGCAGGGCGGCGCCAGCCGCGGCCTGCGCGTCCCCCGCCGCCAGGCCATAGGGATCGAACAGCCTGAAGGGCGACAGGTCGGCCGCCCAGGCGAGCCCCTCCCCCACCGTGCCGACAAGCCCCATAAGAAAGAACAGCACGCAGGCGCCAGCACCCACCCCCAGGCCGAGGCCGGGGCGCTGGAAGGCGCAAGCCGACGCGAGGCAGACCGCCGACGCGAACAGGCCGAGGGCAAGCAGCCCCGCGTTGACGCGGGCCAGGCCGACATGGTCGAGCTCGCCGGGGAACAGCGCCTCGCAGCTGACGGCCTCGCCCGCCCAGCACAGACCCACCAGGAGGGCGACGGCGGCCGCCTCCGCCGCGACGAGCGTGAGGGCGAGCGCCGTCCGCGAACGCGGCGCAGCCAGCAGCCACGCGAGCGAGCCGTCCCTCGCAGGGCCCGCCATCAGGCGCTGCGCCAGGTAGGCGGCCAGAACGACCAGCACGATGGTCAGCAGAAAGCCATAGAGGTAGTTGACGAGGAAGTCGAGCAGCGTAGCGGAGGCGTTGGCCATGTTGAAGGCCGCGAAGAGCTCGGGCATGGCCTCCTGCATGAGCGCCAGGCTCTCGCTGACGGCGGGGTCGTAGAGGTAGGCGACGGAGGCGACGTACATGACGGCGACGGCCGCGAGGGCCGCAAGCACCGGAGCGGCGCTGCGCAGGCTGCGGGCGAAGAGGACGGGGATCATCGGAGGCCTCCCTTCGTCGCCGAGGCAGGCTCGGCGGGCGCCTCCCAGTGGCGGTCGAGGGCGTCGGCGCCGTAGAGGCGCTCGAGCGTGGCGTCCAGCGTGAGGTCGGCGGCGGAGGCCTCCGATGACAGACGGCCGCGGCGGATGAACACCGCGCGGTCGCAGATGCCCTCCACCTCGCCGAGGACGTGGGATGACAGCAGCACCGTGGCGCCGCGCTCCCGCTCGGCCCGCACCAGCTCGACGAAACGGCGCTGCATGAGCAGGTCGAGACCGCTCGTGGGCTCGTCGAGCAACAGGACGTCGGGGGCGCCCATGAAGGCGGCCACGATACCGAGCTTCTGCCGATTGCCCTTGGAGAGCGCGCGGATGCGGGCGCACGGGTCGAGCTCGAAGAAGGCCGTGAGCTCGTCGCGGCGGCGCCGGTCGGCCGTGCCGCGCAGGGCCGCCATGAAATCGAGAAAGGCCGCACCGGTCAGATCGGCGGGGCACGCCAGCTCGCCGGGCAAGTAGCCCACGCGCCCCTGGATGGCGGCACGGCGGGCGAAGCAGTCCAAGCCGCCGATGGACACGCGGCCGGCATCCGGTCGGATGAAGCCCATGAGCAGCCGCATCGTGACGGACTTGCCGGCGCCGTTTGCCCCGAGGAAGCCGACGACCTCGCCGCGGCCCACCGCAAGCGACAGGTCGAACACGCCTCGGCCGCCGCCATAGTCCTTGGTGACGCCGCGCAGCTCGATGACCGGATCCATCGCATCCTCCCTCCCGTGGCGCCCCGTTAGCGCCCTCGCCATGAGACGATACGCCATTGACCCGATTGTGGAAGGGGCCTTCTCGCCGCCCTGGGAACAAACGCGCTGCCTTCGCGGCGTAGCGTGCCCAAAACTGGCGACCTGACGACAAACCTGCGGAGCAGACGATACCCCATTGGCCCGATTGCGGAAGAGGTCGTTTC
>CANSQW010000123.1 GCA_947649215.1 uncultured bacterium
GTGGCGCCGACCGGGCACACCTTCACGCAAGCCGGGTTCTCGCAGTGCTGGCAGCCTACCGTCAGGTAGCTCATGGACAGGCGGGGGAAGGTGCCTGCGGGAGTGTCGGGCATGTCCCCGCCGTCAGTTAGGCAGCGCGTCCACATGATGTTCGCCGGCACGTTGTTCGCCATCTTGCACGCCACGGTGCAGGCATTGCAGCCCACGCAGCGCTTCGTGTCTATCGCCATTCCGTAATGGGTCATCTCACGCCCCTTCCTAGTACTTCTCGACTTCGCAGAGGAAGTCGTAGAACGCGCTGTTCGAGCAGTAGTCGTTCATGTAGACGCTGGTCAGATCCTGGGCGTGCCCCTCGATGAACTGCTCGGCCTGGAAGCCGTGAGGGATGGAGATCACGCCGGGCTTGATGCCCTCGGTGACCAGGGCCTTGCACACCACGTAGCCGTGATCGTTATAGGCGCGCACCACGTCCCCCTGCTGGATGCCGCGAGCGGCCGCGTCGGAGGCGTTGATCTTCAGCTCCGGCTCGGGCTCCAGCTCGCGCATCAGAGGCGTGTAGGCAAGCTGGGAGTGCACGTGGTACTTGTGGTGCTGGCTGCAGCCCATCAGCGGGTACTTCTGGCGAAGCGGGTTGTCCCAGTAGGCCTCGTTGGCATCCTCGTAATAGGGACGCTTCTCGTAGTCGGCCACCGACTGGCCGAAGTTGTTGCGCGCAGCCGGCTTCTCCAGGTAGAACTTCATGCGCTGGCCCTCAGCGCTGCCCACGCTGGCGATGACCGTGGTGCCGGCGTAGAGCGGCGTGCGCACCATGCCCGAGCCGCTCAGCTTCTCGTAGTTGATGCCCGCGGCCTTGTTGACGGCGGTCTCGAGCGCCTTGTCGATCAGCTCGGCGTCGGAGGCGCCGTTGCCGTAGATGGCGGCCATGCCCAGCTTGTCCGCCACGGCGCGCATGATCTCGAGGTCGGTCTTGCACTCGTAGAGCGGATCCACGGCCTTGTGGTGGAACATCAGGTAGGGCGTGGGGCAGCCGCCGTCGAAGTCCTCGGTCTCGAACACGTGGGGAACCGGCAGCACGATGTCGGCATAGGCGGCGGTGTCGGTCATGTTGACGTCGGCGCACACCACGAACGGCACCTTCTTCACCGCCTCGATCAGCTCCTGGCGGCCGGACTCGCAGGAGAGCACGTTGCCGTTGCAGCACCACAGCACCTGGATGTCGCAGGGGGTCTGGCCCCACTTCTTCTCCTCCATGATCTTGGGGAGGTACATGCCCGTGGTGTTCACGCCGGGACGGCCCATCATGTAGGCCACGGAATTGGTGGAGGAGTTGAACGGGGACGTGTTGCCCGTGACCGCCGCGCCCGGCTTGCCGTAGTTGCCGGTCATGGCCGCGATGAGCGCCATGTTCTTGAAGTTGTGGTGCGAGTTCACGTGATGGCCCAGGCCCTGCCACGACAGGATGTAGCTGGGGCCTTCGGCGTACTCGCGCGCAAGCTCCTCGATGTCCTCCTGGGCGAGGTCGCAGATCTCGGCGGCCTTGGCGGTGGTGTACTCGGCGATGGAGTCCAGAACCGTCTGGTAGCAGGTCTTGCACACGCGCCCGTCAGACAGGGTGAACTCTCCCAGGATAGCCGGGGAAGCCGCCTCGGCCAGGGCAGCCTGGGCGCCGGCGGCCTCGTCCCACACCACCACCGGGTCAACCACCGTGGGCTGCCCCGTCATGGGATTGACGGGCCCTTCGGACGTGGGATGGCCGTAGTCGCTCATGCGCAGGTAGGTGCCGTCGTCCTTGATGAGGAACGGAGCCACCGTGGAGGTGCGCAGGAACTCGTCGTCGGTCAGGCCGTTCTCGAAGATGTAGTTGGCCATGGCCAGCATGAGCGCGCCGTCGGTGCCGGGGCGGATGGGCAGGTACCAGTCGGAATGGGCCGCGGAGGCGGTGTACTGCGGGTCGATGGTGATGAGCTTCGCGCCCTTCTCCCGCGCGTCGCACACGAACTGCCAGGCATGAATGTAGGCCTCGGCGGGATTTCCGCCCCACGAGATGAGGTACTTGGCGTTGGCGGCATCGTCGAAGGAGTTGCCCACCGTGCCCAGCTGGATCATCTGGGAGTAGATCTGGGCATAGTCGGCGCCAGCGCCCAGCACGGTGCCGCCGATGGCGGTGAGGAAGCGACCGTAGGCCATGGACATGTAGCCAGCCTGGGCTCCGTTGAGCACGCCGTAGGAGCCGTAGGAGGACCATACGGCCACCGAGGTGCCGCCGAAGTCCTTGATGGCCGCGCCTATCTTGGCGGAAATCTCGTCGATGGCCTCATCCCAGGTGATGCGCTCCCACTGGCCTGCGCCGCGCTCGCCGGTGCGGCGCAGGGGATACTTCAGGCGGTCGGGATCGTACATGCGCTGGGGCTGCGTGTAGCCCTTGACGCAGAGGCGGCGCCAGCGGGCGTCCTCCTCGGGGTACTGGGCGGCGGCCACTTTGACCACCCTGCCCTCGCGAACCGTCACGTCCATGTGGCACTTGCTCCCGCAGTTGCCACGGCAGCCGCTGCGGAAGGTGGTCTCCCCCGCCTCGGCATGGGCCGCGTCGGCGCCGAGGCCGACGAGCGTGGCGCCGGTTCCTGCCACCGCGGCGACGCCCGCAGCCGCACCCGTGGCCTTCAGGAAGCCTCGACGGGTGAGCTGCGCGGATGCTTGATGAGTCGTTTCGGTCATCAAAATCCTCCCTCTCTGAACGCCGCCCTTCCGTGGCGGCAGGCGTTGGAGGAGCTGCACCGAAGCCCCATCCCGGCCCCTTGCCGGGAAGCGGGGCGCACGCATCTAAGGCACCCTGTCGTGCCTTTTTCTGAAGCTCTGGCGTGCAACGATTTTGACGGATTGAGCGCCCCGCCCCTCGCGGGCCGCCGACAATCCCCTCCAACATGACAGGGAAAACGATAGCAAATTGTTCCGTAACAATCAATAAATTGTTACGGAACAATTCTTTCAATTCTGTCGCATGGAGTTAGCTTCGGTTCCTCCACCGGAGACTCGCGGGCAGAGGGAATCCCGCCGCCCGGCGCGGGCTAGTCGCCGTCGGGATGGCGCTCCTGCTCGAGGTAGAGCCCCATGACCTCGTGGCTTCCCTCCGGGTCGAGGGTGCGCGCTGCGACGGCGTAGGCCACGGCGTCAGCCACCCCGTCGAGCGGCATGCCGAGCGCCATGTAGGCGCTGATGAAGTCGTTGATGAGCTGAGCGGCCTTGGGAAAGTCCTCGTCGCGCATGCTGTCGGTGCGCCGACGCACGGTCACGCCGCTCCCCTGGCGCGCCACCAGGTAGCCGGTGGCCTTGAGATAGCGGTAGGCCTGGTTGACCACCGACGGGCTCACATCGAGCGCCTCAGACAGACCGCGGACGGTGGGCATCTTCTGCTCAGGCTCGAGTTCGCCGCGGCGGATCATGTTGATGATCTGATCGCGAATCTGGATCCACAGCGGGGCGGGATCGTTCTTGTCGACGGTGAGAGGAAGGGTTGCCATGGGACTCGCTTCAATCTTTGGGGGAACTATCTGTCCACAGCGTACCTGATCCACGCCGCCTCGGCGCCGAGGCGCAAAAAACTCCTCGGCGAAACACCGCGGCCGATGGTAATGACTGTAGGCGGCCGCGGAGCGAGCGCGCGGGGCGCGACGCGGCAAGGACGGCTGGGCCCCTAGCCCAGGGGGCCGACCTTCCCCTGGAGGTAGTCGCGGAACCCCGGCAGCTCGAAGACCACGTAGGAGGGCCCGCGCTCCCCGATGACGCCCTGCTCGATCAGCCGGCGCTTGTAGGTGCTCGTATAGTTACTGGCCTCGCCCAGCCGGCTCGCGATATCCGTCAGGCGGCTCTCCTCGGGATCGAGCAGCATGGCACGGAGAAACAGCAGGTCTTTGGGAGAGAGGTCGTAGTAGGTGGCCTCGAGAACCCGTTCGGTGAAGCCCCTGCGGGCAAGCGCCACACCTGCCTGCACGTCGGCGAGCGACACCTCGGGCTCATCGGGATGCTGCGCCCAGCTGCGGTAGCCCACAAGCTGCATGAGGTAGGGAAACCCTCGGCTCTCGTCAGCCGCGAGGGCCACGGCCTGCGGGCCCATCGTCCGCCCCGCCTCCTCGACGGTGAGCCGAATGCCCTCGGCGGCATCCTGCGCGGAGAGGTTGCCGAGCCGATGGCTGTTCGCGCGGCGCAGGAACGACACCGACTCGTTCCGAAGGAGCGTCGACACCTTCCCCGGAAGGCCCGCCAACAGCAGCGCCACCCGGCGCTCCTCCCCCACGAAATGCTGGTAGACCGCAGCCAGCTGGATCATCTCGCCAAGATCGGGCTGCACCTCGTCAACGGTGATGAGAACGCCTATCCCCTGGTCATCGAGGGCGTCAAGCATCCGCCCCATACGCGTGCGCCAGTTTCCCCGGGGCGCCTCGGCCCGCTCCCATTCCACGCCGACGATCTGCCCGATGGAGAGGGCCCGCAAATGCGCCGAGGCCGCCGGATCGATGAACTGCGAGGCTGCCTCGACGGTGCGCTCGATGATGTCTTCCAGCATGCCGGGGACGGCCGTCACGTTCACCGCGATCCAGCCGTGGGCGGCCGCCACGCGCGAGAGGTACAGGAGCAACGCGGTCTTTCCCGTGCCGCGGGCGCCCGTGTAGATGGTGGAGAGATTCGGATCGCCCGGCCCGTTATCGAAGGCCTCGGCCACCTCCTCGATGATCTCCCGACGGCCGGCGAGCAGCTCGGGCACGCGCCCGAACGTGGGGGTGAAGGGGTTTTTCATGCTCACAGCGCCTCGCTTCTTTTGCATTTTTAGGCGATTTTTGCATTTTTAGGCGATTTTTGCAAGATTAGGCGACAGGTGACAAGACCGTCGGAAAGGGCAAGACGGCCCGCCGGGGAGGCAGGCCGTCTTGGCAGGGGCGCACGAAGCGCCAGGGGATGCGGGCGGCGGCGCGGAGGGAGGGGCGCCGCCGCGGAGGGAGCCCTACTCCCCGTCCGCCGGCTTGAGCGGCAGGAACTTGAGGCCGGCCAGGAAGA
>CANSQW010000124.1 GCA_947649215.1 uncultured bacterium
TTCCGCCCTACCGCGCCTTGCCCCCCCCCTTTTTCTCCGCACCGTGTCATCCACTGCGCCTTCCCGCCAGCGCCACATCCCGCACCCCGGCCGCCTCCCCGCATCCCGCACCGGCGCCGCAGCCCTTGCGGGCACCCCATCGCAAGCGGACGCCACGACCCACGCGGGCACCACGTCACGCGCACGTCGCAACCCACGCAAGCGCTACGCCACGCGCCAGCACCGCAACCCACGCAAGCGCCACGCCACGCACCGATGCCGCAATCCGCACTGAACCCACGCCACACGCGAACACCACAACCCGCGCCTCACGCCCGCGCCACACCCCACACCCCGCGCCGGCGCCGCAATGCACACCAACGCCACGCCACATGCGAGCATCCCGTCACGCGCGGCCACCGCAATCCGCGATAGCACCACGTCACGCGCAAGCGCCACGCCGCGCACCAACACCGCAGACTCGCGCGGGCGCGGTGAGACGCAGGCACCCAGCAGCAGCCTCCCAAGTGCGAATAACTGTTTCACGTGAAACATTTGTTTCAACCACACATCACCTTCCCCCGACCTTCTCCCCTCTCCAGCACTTTCCCGATCCTGCATCTCACCTGTTCGCAGCAGTATTTCAGGGCCATTGTTGCCAAATCGTTTGTCGGTGTGTATTATTGCCTGCATCAATAGTTGCATAGCTAATTATTGAACGGCTAAGTAACTATGAGGGGCTTCGTCAGCATTGCAGGGGAACCGTCGTCCGGACCGTCGGGGACGCGCACGCTCGCGAAGCCGCAAGGGGAAATCACCGAATGCTTAGAGGAGGAGAGAGCTATGTCTTTGAAGCTGAGCCGTCGCGACTTCGTCAAGGCGTCGGCCGTGGCCTCGGCATCGGCCATGCTGCTGGGAGCCGCCCAGCCGGCCCTCGCCGACGAAGCGCCGGCCGACAAGGGCGCCGATGACGTCAAGGTCATCCCCAGCGCGTGTCGCCAGTGCTACGGCCGCTGCGCGCTGTTCGGCACCGTCGAGAACGGCCGCCTGACCAAGATCGAGGGCAATCCCGACCTGTTCAGCGAGGGCACCCTGTGCGGGCGCGCCTTCGCCATTCCGCAGGAGCTGTACAACCCCACGCGCGTGCGCTACCCGCAGCGCCGCGTGGGCGAGAAGGGCTCGGGCCAGTGGAAGCGCATCACCTGGGACGAGGCCTACGAGGAGGCCGCCAAGCGCTTCACCGAGATCGGCGAGCAGTACGGCTGGCACACCATCGCCCACCAGTACGGCACCGGCCGCGATATGCTGCAGTTCCAGGCCATCAACAAGCTGTGGCTTGAGCTGGGTTCCACCGCCACCTTCGGCGTGGGCAACCTGTGCTGGGTAGGCAGCTACTTCACCAGCCAGCGCCTCTACGGCGACGAGACCCAGTACACCGGCTGGGATGGCAACAACACCGACTGCATCGTCATCTGGTGCCGCCAGGAGCGCAGCCGCGGCTACTACGACTGGCTGACCGTCAAGCGCGCCCAGGAGCGCGGCGCGAAGGTGGTCTGCGTCGACCCGCGCTTCACCTGCACCGCTTCCAAGGCCGACCTGTGGCTGCCCATCCGACCCGGCTCGGACATGGCCCTCGTGCTGGCCTTCATCAACGAGATCATGCACTCGGACAAGTGCGCGACCGACTTCGCGCGCTCCTACACCAACGCCCCGTTCTTCATCGACGAGGACGGCACCGGCTACCAGCTGCGCCAGTCGATGATGCGCGAGGGCGGCAACGTGGAGCTGTACCCCGCGTGGGACGAGGCGCACGACCAGCTCATCTACTGGTCCGGCGACTGGCAGAACACCGCCGGCGTGGGCGGGCCCAAGGCATTCCAGTGGCTCGACGAGGCCGGCAACATCGTGGCAGACGCCGTGCCCGCGCTCACCACGCCCGACGGCAAGGGCCGCGAGATCGAGGGCAAGACCTACCGCACCTCGTGGGACCTGCTTCTCGAGCACGTGACCCCCTGGACCGTCGAGCGCGCCGCCGAGTTCTGCGAGCTGCCCGCCGACAAGATCCGCGAGGCCATCGACATCTACATCGCCGCGAGCCCCCATGCCTGCTTCACCCGCGGCCAGAAGGTGGAGTTCTCCATCAACACCTCCGGCATCTCCCAGGCCTTCACCATCATGATGGCGCTCGCCGGCAACTTCGACACGAAGGGCGGCCAGAACATCGGCCGCGAGCCCGCCACCGGCTACGACTCCTTCATGTTCGACGTCGTGCCGAACAAGGAAGGCCGCATGGGCGCCCGCCGCAAGCAGACGGCCATGAACATCAAGAAGCTGTCCGTGTGCCAGAACACCGGCTACCAGCCCATCCTCCAGGCCGACGACGCCACCGGCGAGCTGCGCGAGGTCATCCAGAACTCGGGCGGCCAGGTCATCTACGGCCAGCAGGGCGGCTTCGGCGCCGTCACCACCAAGGCCATGGCCCAGGGCGATCCCTTCCAAATCCACGGCTACTGGCAGCAGACGAGCGAGCCCATCCTCTCCATCGAGGGCGGCAAGGAGATCATCGAGGGCTTCAAGAACCTCGACTTCTTCGTGAACGTGGACATCTTCATGACGCCGTCCGGCGAGCTGGCCGACATCATCCTGCCGGCCGCGCACCCCAACGAGGTGGACCGCGTGGAGTGGGCGCACTCCGGCCACGGCTATCCCACGAGCCACACCTACCTCATCCGCCAGCCCTTCCACGCGCCGCTCGGCGAGGCGAAGGACGACATGGACATCTGCTTCGAGTTCGCCAAGTACATGGACGTGGACATGTATTGGAAGGACAAGTACGAGTTCTTCGACTACATGGTGAAGGGCCCCGAGACCCTGCCGCCGCAGCTGTCCTGCGCCAGCTTCGAGGACTTCCGCGAGCGCATCAGCGTGACCGGCGTCCAGATGACCGACGTGAAGGGCGGCAAGCCCAAGTACGAGACCGGCTTCATGCGCAAGACGAGCGACTTCCGCCCCGGCTTCAACACCATGTACCGCGGCAACAAGATGGGCAGCGTCTACCGCTTCCCCGGCACCACCACGCCTGACGGCAAGGTGATCCCGGCGCACCCGCAGTCGGACAACGGCAAGATGGAGCTGTGGAGCGAGGACCTGCTGCTCTACGGCAACGGCCCGCTCCCCATGTACATCGAGCCGCCCATCACCAAGAAGTCGCGCGAGGACCTGCTGGACGAGTACCCCTACACGCTCATCACCGGCGGCCGCAGCCACGCGTTCTTCCACACCGAGTACCGCAACTCGCCGTGGATGCGCGAGGTGCACATGTTCCCCACCATGGACATCAACCCGGAGACCGCGGCCAAGCTGGGCATCGAGCAGGACGACTGGTGCTGGATCGAGACCTACGTCGACCGCATCCGCCAGCGCGCCAACCTGACCGAGGCCATCAGCCCCGACACCATCCACGTCGAGCACGACTGGTGGTTCCCCGAGCGCGCCGCCACCGACGATTTGCACGGGGCGCTCGACGCCAACTGCAACATCCTGTTCGAGAACAACGGCCCCTACGATCCCGCCGTGGGCACCGACAACTTCGGCGGCCTGTGCAAGGTGTACAAGGCCGAGGAGGGCGCGCCGGACAACATCTGCATGACCTCCGAGGACCTGCGCATCTTCCTGCCGCTGACCCGCGAGCAGCTGGCCCAGGACGGCCAGGACGAGGGCGTGGCCATGCCCACCGTGGCCGCCGCGAAGGGAGGCGAGTAACATGACCCGCTACACGATGGCCATCGACCTGGACAGCTGCATCGGCTGCCATTCCTGCGCCGTGGTGTGCAAGCAGGAGAACAACGTCGGCCTGGGAACCTTCTACAGCAAGGTGCTCACCATCGGCCCCTCCGGCACATACCCCGACCTGGAGATGTACTACCTGCCCGTGGCCTGCCAGCACTGCGAGAACCCCCAGTGCGTGTCCGTGTGCCCCACCGGCGCCAGCTACCGCCGCGAGGACGGCATCGTGCTGGTCGACCACGCCAAGTGCGTCGGCTGCCAGTACTGCGTGATGGCATGCCCCTACGGCGTGCGCACCTACGACACGGCCAAGGACAAGGGCGTCATCGAGAAGTGCACGCTCTGCGCCCACCTGGTAGACGACGACAAGACGCCGGCCTGCGTGCGCCACTGCCCCGGCCAGGCGCGCTTCTTCGGCGACGCCGACGACCCCGAGAGCGACGTGAGCAAGATGATCGCGCGCAAGCAGACCCACAAGCTCACCGACGTAGGCAACAAGCCCTCGGTGACCTTCGGCCTGGACAAATGCGAGTGGAAGGGCGGTGAGTAAGCCATGGCGGTGCAGTGGCCTCTGCTGATATTCAGCATTCTGCTGGGCGCCTCCTCGGGAATCCTCGTGTTCCTGGGCGTGGGCGAGATCAAGGGCGTGTTCCGGAAGGTGCGCTTCCCACTGGCGGCGTGCGCGCTGGTGCTGCTGGCCGTGGGCGGGTGCGCCTCGGCCCTCCACCTGGGGCATATCGACCGGGCGCTCTACATCCTGGGCAACGTGGGCTCGGGGCTCTCCAAGGAGCTGTTCGCCGTGGGCTTCGCCGGCGTGGTGACGCTCGTGTACCTGGTGCTGTCCCGCAAGGACTACCTGGGCGCGATGAAGGTGCTCGGCGTGCTGGGCCTGGCGGCCGGCATCGTGCTGCCGCTGGTGGCCGGCGCGTCCTATATGATGCCGGCGCGTCCGGCGTGGGACAGCTTCACGCTGCCGCTCATGTACCTGGGCACCGGCCTGGGCCTGGGCTTCGTGCTGAGCGCCGCCGTCGTGTGCCTGCGCGGCGACGCAGCCGACGCGCCACTGGCGCTGCGCCTGGCCGCAGTGGGCGTGGCCTGCTCGGTGGTGACGATGCTTGCCTACGTGGCGTGGATCGCCCTGGCGCCGTTCCCGGTGGAGAGCCGCTCCATCGGCCGGCTGCTGACCGGCAGCCTGGCGCTCGAGTTCTGGCTGGGCGTAGTGGCGCTGGGCATCGTGGCGCCGGCGGCGCTGGCCGTGCTGGCGCTGCGCACGGCGCCGGCC
>CANSQW010000125.1 GCA_947649215.1 uncultured bacterium
GACCCACAGCACGACGCCCAGCGCGGCCAGCACGGCGCACACGCCGATGCCGACGCTGAGCCCGCGCCCGCCCGAGGCGACCGCCCTGGCACCCGCGGCCTCGCGGGACTTGGCCCCCGCAGCCGGGTTGAGGTCGTCGTCGAGAACGGCGACATTGTTGAGTTCACTCATATCTCATCCCCTCCTTACACCAGGAAGTACACGGACGGCTTCGTGCCCTGCTCGGGCAGGAGATGCTGGTACTCGCGACCCTTGAGGGCCTGGCTCACCTCGCTGTCCGGATCGTCCAGGTCGCCCCAGAAGCGGGCACGGGCGGGACAGAGGTCCATACAGGCCGGCGTCTCGCCGCGGGCGATGCGCTGGTAGCAGAACGTGCACTTCTCCACCACGTGCTTCTGATGCGGGGCGACATCCGCGTCGCCCAGGGCGAAGTCCATCGCGGTGCCGGGCTCCTCCCAGTTGAACGACCGTACGCCCGTGTAGGGGCACGCCGACATGCACATGCGGCAGCCGATGCACTTGTCGTAGTCCTGGCGGACGATGCCCGTGGACTCATCCCGGTAGGTGGCGCCGACGGGGCACACCTTGACGCAGGCGGGGTTCTCGCAGTGCTGGCAGCCCAGGGTGTAGTAGCTCATGGACAAAACGGGGCACTCCCCCTCGGGTGCGTCGGGCGCATCCCCGCCCTTCGTCAGGACGCGGGTCCAGAAGACGCCCTCGGGGATGTTGTTAGCCATCTTGCAGGCCACCGTGCACGCGTTGCAGCCCATGCAGCGGTTGACGTCGATCGCCATGCCGTAGCGAGCCATCGCTACTCACCTCCCTCATACTTCTCGACCTCGCAGAGGAAGTCGTAGAAGCAGCTGTTCGAGCAGAAATCGTTCATGTAGCGGTTCGTGAGATCCTGGGCATGGCCCTCCACGTACTGCGAGGCGTTCCAGCCATGGGGAATGGAGACGACGCCCTGCTTGATGCCCTCGCTCACCTTCGCGCGGAGCACCACCGAGCCGCGGTCGTTGAACGCCCGGACGTAGTCGCCCTGGGCGATGCCGCGCTCGGCGGCGTCGCGGGCGTTCAGGCGCAGCATCGGCTCGGGCTCGAGCTCGCGCATGACCGGCGTGGTGGCCAGCTGCGAGTGCACGTGGTAGCGCTCATGCTGGCCGAGGCCGAAGAGCGGGTACTTCTCGCGCAGGGGGTTCTCCCAGTAGGACTCGTTGGCTCGGGTGTAGTAGGGATAGCGCTCGTATTCCGCCACCTCCTGGCCGAAGTTGTTGCGCACGAAGGGCTGCTCCAGGTAGTACTCGAGGCGCTTCGTCTTGGTGAGGGCGAACTTGTCGATGGACACCTCGCCGTCGTTGATGGTGTAGTTGCGCACGAGTCGGTTGCTCTTGAAGGCGTCGTAGCCGGCGTCGTGGGCGAGGTTGGCCGGAGTGTCGATGATCTCGCGGAGGTACTCCTCGTCGGTCTTCGGGTAAAGGTCGTCCATCCCCAGGCGGCGCGACAGGTCGCGGAGGATCTCCAGGTCGGTGCGGCACTCGTAGAGCGGGTCGACGATCTTGCGCTGGAAGGGCGGGTAGGGCGTGAAGCTCATGGTCATGAAGTCCTCGGACTCGAACACGTGCGGGATGGGCAGCACGATGTCGGAGTACATCGCCGTGTCGGTCATGGTGATGTCGGCCGTCACCACGAAGTCGACCTTCTTCACGGCCTCGATGAGCTCGAGGCGCCCCGACTCGTTGCACAGCGGGTTGCCGTTGTTGAACCACAGCACCTTGATGGGCAGGTCCTTGCCGGCCCACTTCCCCGTCTCCATGATGTCAGGCAGGTACATGCCGCAGATGTCGAGGCTCTTCTGGGTGCCCGCCACGAAGGGCAGCGGGTTGGTGGGGAACGATCCGAAGCCCAGGGCGGCGTGGCCGAGCGGCGTGCCGCCGGGAACGCCCGCGTTACCGGTGAGGGCTGCGATGAACATGAGGTTCTTGTAGTTGTGATGCGAGTTCGCGTGATGGCCGAGGCCCTGGTTGGTGTGGATGTAGACGGGGCCCTCCGTGGCGTAGGTGCGCGCGAGCCACTCGATGTCGTCGACGGAGAGGTCGCAGATGCCCGCGGCCTTCTCCACGGTGAACTCGGCGATCTTGCCGCGCACGAGCTGGAACACCGGCTGCACCGACTGGCCCATCGCGTCGTAGTCGCCCGCAAGCGCGGGGTCGGCCGCCGCGTCGGCGTCGGCGAACGCGCCCGCCGCGACATCCCATACCTGGAGCGGGTCGATGACGGAGGGCTGCCCGGTAAGCGGGTTGACCGGGCCCTCTGTAGGAGCGATGCCCAGGTCGCTCGCGCGCAGGTAGGTGCCGTCGCCCTTGACGAGCAGCGGGGAGACGGTGCGAGCCTTCATGAACTCCTCGTTCACGAGGCCGTTGTCGATGATGTAGTTGGCCATGGCCAGCATGAGGGCGCCATCGGTGCCGGGGCGGATGGCGAAGTAGCGATCCGAGTGCATGGCCGCGGACGTGAACTGCGGGTCGATGGTGACGAGCTTGGCGCCCTTCTCGCGGGCGCGGCAGACGAACTGCCAGTCGGCGGGGTAGGCGTCGGTAGGGTTGGAGCCCCAGACGAAGATGCTCTTGGCGTTGGGCGTGTCGGCAATGTCGTTGCCCATGAAGAGCGTGAGCGCGTAGGCGAAGAACATCTGCGCCCAGTCGGCGCCGGGACCCAGGATGGTGGCGCCGGTACGCGAGAGGAAGCGGCCGTAGGCCACCGACCCCGCGCCGCTGCCGTTGAGCACGCCGCAGCTGGCATAGGAGTTCCAGAGGGCCACCGACGGCCAGCCGTGCTCGTCGACCGCGGCCTTCATCTTGGCGGCGATCTCATCGAGCGCCTCGTCCCAGGTGACGCGCTCCCACTGGCCGGCGCCGCGTTCCGTGCCCTCGACGCGACGCATCGGGTACTTCACGCGGTCGGGGTCGTAGAGGCGCTGGGGCTGGGCATAGCCCTTGACGCAGATGCGCCGGTAGTCGGCGTCGTCGCGCTCCTCCATGCGGGCGGCGGCCACGCGAACCACCTTGCCCTCGCGCACGACGACCTGCTGGGGGCAGCGGCTTCCGCAGTTGCCCTTGCAGGCGCTCAGATAGCACTCCTCCCCCGCCGTGGCGGCCGGCGTATCGGCCGAGGCCATCTCCAAGCCGCTGCCAATGGAGAGCGCTGCGGCGCCGGCTAGGCTAAGAGCGGCCCCCCCCCCCGGCGGTCTTAAGAAAGCTGCGGCGCGTGAGCCCGCCGCGCGAGCTGGTCGTTCCTGACATCTCTCCTCCTTGGTCAAAGGTGCGTCAGGATACCCCGCTGATGTGAGGATGGCGGACGCCTGCGGAAACTGCGGCCTGCCTCGGATTCTCGGAACTCCCCCGATTCCCCAACCTATCGGATATCCCCCGTCGGAGAGCTCCCGGCATGGGGCCCTCCCTCGATAGAATTGGCCAAATTCCCTCGCGTCCACGATAGCAGGTTGTCATATGACAATCAAGGAGCATCCTATGACAATTTTCGCGGGATTCGTGGGGCCGCTCGGAGCCCCCTCGAACCCGGGTCTCGCGCGCGAGGGGCTGGGGCGGGGGGGCGGAGCGAAAGGAGCCGGGGGCCGTTTCCCGGGCGGGATCCCCGGGAAACGGGGCGGCGCGCGCAAATCGGAGCGGTTTTGCACCGGGCGGGCGCGGGGAGGGCGGCCCGAGCGGCGGAGTGCCCGCGAAAAGCCCAGGTCGCGGATGGGCCGGCCGTCGAGGCGCGGGGGACGGGAGTGCAGAACCGTCCGTATTTGCAAGACGGGGGCCGGATCGCGAGGTTCGTGGGCCCCGAGGCGCGGGGCGCCATCGTGGAGGGAGGGCGGCGCGCCCCGCACGGGGGGGGCAAAGGCGAGAGACAGCGCGAACGCACGGGCGGCGCGACGGGGAGGCAGCGCAGCCGGAGGCGGACGACGCGCCGGGCAGACGCGCAAAGCGGCACGACGGAGCGCGACGGGGACGACGCGCCCTGCGCCTGGGGGGCGGCGGAGACGCGGGGCAGCAGTCAGTCGTGCGGGAGCGCCCCCCTACTGCCCGAGAGTGCCCTTCACGGCGTCGGGGAATACGTCGCTGAAGCCCTCGCTGAAGGAGCTGGGGACGACGATGGTGCCGCCGGTCTCGCGGACGGACTCGTAGAGCAGGTGCATGGCGCGCAGGCGCAAGGCGGCGTCGTTGGCAGCGTAGAAGTCGCCCATCTCCTCCATGAGCTCGGCGATGTCCTGCTCGGCCTCCATGAGGATGATGCGGGCCTTCTTGCGCTGCTCGGCCTGGGCCTCGAGCGACATGACGTCCTGCAGCTCGGGCGGCATGAGGATGTCGCGCACCTCCACCGACAGGATGGTCACGCCCCAGGGCGACACCTTCTCCTCGAGCACGCGCTTGAGCTCGCGGTCGAGCTGCTCGCGGCGGATGGCCACCTCGGCGGCGCCGGCGCGGCCGATGGCGTCACGCAGGGCCGTCTGGGCGGCCAGCTCCACAGCGCGGGTGAAGTCGCCCACCTCGGTGCAGGCGGCGCGCGCGTCCCATACGTGCCAGAACAGCACGGCGCTCACGTCGAGCGGCACGAGGTCGGCCGTGAGGGTCTCCTCGGCGCCGAAGGTGGTCACGCGGGTGCGCGTGTCGACGCGCATGGTGTTGGACTCGATGACGGGCCACGTCCAGAACAGGCCCGGCCCCGACACGCGGTTGAACCGGCCGAGGCGCAGCACCACCACGCGCTCCCACTGCTGGGCGATATGGCAGGCCGCCACGGCGAGCGCCGCCAGCACCACGGCGACGGCCACCGCCAGCGGCCCCACTGTGCCGGTCACCAGCGCCGCCACGCCGAGCACCAGGCCGAAGGCCAGCGCGAACAGCACCACCGAGAACAGCACGACGCCGCCGTTGGACGCACGCTCGCCGATGACCTCGGTCACCGGATCGGGAGCCACGCGCAGGCGGCCGCGACCGCCGCGCGCCAGAGCCGGGCCCGTGCCCG
>CANSQW010000126.1 GCA_947649215.1 uncultured bacterium
TGTCGTGCTCCTTCTCGTATCGTGAGGCGGCCGGCGCAGACGCCGGCCGCACGGGCTCCTGGGGATCAGGCGTCGCGGCCAGGGCGGCCGGCGACGCCGCGCGGAGGGCCGAATCGCGCCCGGCCGCCGCGCTACCGCTGCGTCTTGTCGAAGATGAGCGGGGTGTCGTTAATGATAACCGACTCGGCCACGGTGCTCTCGCCTGCCAGCCCGCGCCAGAGGCGATCCCACCAAATGCCCACCCCCTCGAAGAAGCCGGGGGCCTCCGCGTCGGCCGCGGCCACCACGTCTTGCACGGCCACCACCTCGTTGGCCTGGTAGAACGTGGCCCGGCCCAGCGTGTCGCCCGCCTTCACCGCGCCGTTCACGTCGAACAGCTCGAAGGACTGGCTCACGTTGCCGTCAGGCGCGAACACCTCCACGGCCGCATCGGGGTCGGCGAAGGTGGCCGGCACCGTCTTGTCGAGCCACGCGCCGAGCGCCACCTCGGCCACCACCGGCACCTCGCGCGACTCGCCGTCGCGCGCCATAGTCACCGTGCGGTCGCTGTGGGCGAGCGGATAGCTCACGCGGTTGTCGTAGACCCAGTTGTAGAGCGCCTCGGCGTCCTCGAAGCGCTGGTTCTCCGAGGTGGAGTGCAGCACGATGGCGTAGAGGTACTCGCCCTCGCGCTCGCAGGCGCCGGCGAACGACTGGCCCGCCGCCTCGGTGTAGCCGGTCTTGATGCCGCAGGCGCCCTCGTAGACGCCGATGAGCTTGTCGGTGGACTTGAGCACGACGGTGGCGGCCGTGCCGTCGGCCCGCGTCACGGGGATGGTGGCCTCGTCGACGGCCACGATGGCGCGGAAGGTCTCGTTCTCCATGGCATAGCGGCACATGATGGCCACGTCCCGCGCCGAGCAGTGCATGTCGGCGGCGTGGGAGCCGTTGTCCAGGCCGTGGGGGTTGGCGAACAGGGAGCCCTCCATGCCCAGCTCGGCCGCCTTGGCGTTCATGGCGGCCACGAAGGCCGCCTCGGCATCGCCTGCGCCGAGCAAAGGCCCGAGCGTCTCGGCGATGGCGATGGCCGCGTCGTTGCCCGAGGGGATCATGAGCCCCTTGAGCGCCGACTCGAGCGTCATCGTGTCGCCGGCGAGCAGCCCCGCGCTCGACTCGCCCACCTGGGCGGCCTTGGCGCTCACCGTGACGGGCGTGTCGAGCGGCGCACCGCTGTCGAGCGCCACGATGGCGGTCATCACCTTGGTGATGGAGGCGATGCGCGCCTGGGTGTCGGCGTCGCGCTCGAAGTAGACCGTGCCGTCCGAGGACAGCAGCACCGCGTAGTCGGCCGCCACGTTGGGGCAGAGCGCGGCGGGAAGCCCCCGCTGCTCCACCGTGCGGCCCATGACCAGGTCGGTCTTGCGCACATCGGCCCAGGCGGCCCCCGGTGCGAGAAGGCCGCCGAGCGCCAGGGCAACGCCCAGGAGAAGGGCGCATGCCAGCTGACGGGCCCGGGCGAGGGGGAGCGCCCCGGACGGGGCGCTCGTCGTAAGCGGGCGGCTAGGCTGCATAGATCTCTTCCGCGCGCACCACGGCGAAGCCGGCGGCGGCCAGGCGCTCCTCGGCGTCATCGCCCTCGATCTTCAGCACGTCGATGGCCCCGTCCTCGCCGACGGAGTAGCAGTAGCCGTACTCGACGTTCATGTCGGCGCCATCGCAGAACTCGAGCAGGCGCGCGAGCCCGCCCGGCTCGTTGGGCACGCGCACGGCGATGACCGGCGTGACGGCAGCCCGGTAGCCGGCGTCCACGAGCAGCGACGCGGCCTCGTCGGGGCGGTCGCAGAAGATGCGCACCACGCCGAAGTCAGCCGTGTCGGCCAGGACGAGCGAGTGCATGTTGAAGCCGGCGTCGGCCAGCGTGCGGCACGCGGCCGCCAGGCGGCCCTTCTCGTTGGCGAGAAAGACGGTGAGCTGGGAAATCATTAGTTCTTCGCCTCCCTGAGGTCGATGATGCGCTTGGCCTTGCCCTCGGACCGCTCGATGGTCTTGGGCTCCACGATCTTGATCTCGACGGCCACCTGGAGGTTGCTCTTGAGCTCGGCGCCCAGGCGGCGCTTGAGGTCCTCGATCTTGCGAACCTCGTCGATGGGGAACTCAGGCACCGTCTCCACCTGAAGCTCGACGCGGTCGAGCGGGCCCTTGTTGCTGAGGATGATCTGGTACTGCGTGGCAATCTCCGGGAACTCGGTGATGACCTGCTCGATCTGGGACGGGAACACGTTCACGCCGCGGATGATGAGCATGTCGTCGGTGCGGCCGCGCAGGTAGTCGATCTTGCGATGGGTGCGCCCGCACGCGCACGGCTCGGCGATGATGCGCGTGACGTCGCGGGTGCGGTAGCGGATGAGCGGGCAGCACTCGCGCACGAGCGTGGTGATGACCAGCTCGCCCCACTCGCCGTCCGGCAGCACCTCGAGCGTCTCCGGGTCGATGATCTCGCAGTAGAACTGATCCTCGGCCACGTGGATGCCGCCGCGCTCGGCGCACTCCATGGCCACGCCCGGACCCATGATCTCGGAGAGGCCGTAGACGTCGCAGTACTGGACGCCCAGCTTCTCGGCGATCTCGTCCTTCATGTTCTGGGACGCCGGCTCAGCGCCGCAGATGACGGCGGAGATGGGGAACTCCTTGGCCGGGTCGTAGCCCATCTCGATGGCCGTGTCGGCGATGAGCAGGGCGTAGGAGGGCGTGCAGGCCAGGATGTCGGTCTTGAGGTCCTTCATCATCTGCACCTGGCGCTTGGTGTTGCCCGAGGAGGTGGGGATGACGGTGCAGCCCATGGCCTCGCCGCCAGCGTGGGCTCCCAAGCCGCCGGTGAACAGGCCGTAGCCGTAGGACACCTGGATGGTGGAGTCCTCCGAGCCGCCCACCATGGCGATGCCGCGGGCGAAGCAGTCGCCCCAGTTGGCGAGGTCGCGGGCGGTATGGCCGACCACGGTGGCCTGGCCCGTCGTGCCCGACGAGGCGTGGATGCGGGCGACGTCCTTGTTCTCGCGGGCGAACATCCCGAACGGGTAGGCGTCGCGCATGTCCTGCTTGACGACGAAGGGGAACCGCGCCAGGTCCTCCAGGCTCTCCAGGTCGTCGGGGGTCACCCCGGCGGCATCGAAGCGCTCGCGGAACAGCGGCACGTTCTCGTAGGCGTTGCGCATGGTCTCGCGCATGCGCTCGAGCTGCAGCGCGCGCAGCTCGTCGACCGGCATGGTCTCGATCTCAGGTTGGTAGTACATGGACCTTCCTTGCTCCTTGGGGTTGCCCTCTCTCACCAGGCGCGGCTCTCTCCGCGCCAGAAGACGCTCCTGCTAGGACGCCGGCTGCTCCGCCGCCGAGCCCTCGGGCGCATCGGGGCCCTTGACGACGACCTCGGTGATGGGGGCGTAGGTGGAGTAGAAGGCGTCTTGCCGGAGCACCTCCCCATTCTGCGCCTTCACCGTGCGGGTGACGGAGTAGCGCTGCCCGTCGGAGCCGGCCGTCTTCACGTAGCTGGTGCCGGGGGCGAGCGAATCGTCCCGCTCGGTGCGCGTGGAATGCTTCTTGCCCGGCGTCCACTCCCCCTCCTGGGTGGAGACGGAGTAGCCCGGGTCAACGCCGTATAGTGTAGCGGTTATGCTGTCGTCGGTGTAGGTAAGGCGCAGCAGAATGTCGGAAGAGGTGTCATTTCGCCACACGAGGTCGAGGTCGGGCCAGGACACCGCCGCGTCGCGGCCGGCCGGATAGCTGTCGATGTAGAGCGAGTGGTTGGTGCGCTTGTCGATGGGCAGGCCGCTGTCATAGACGGCGTTGAAGATGGTGGTGGCCACCTGGCAGATGCCGCCGCCCACGTCATCGGTGTACTCGTTGTCGATGATGGCGCCGGCACCAAGGAAGCCGCGCTCGGAAGTGCGCTCGCCGGCACGCTCGTTGAACGACCACGAGCCGCCGGCCGGGACGATGCCGTCGTTCAGGATATCGCAGATCAGCTTGATGTTGTGCGTGCGGTTGGCCGTGGACTCCGTGTTGGTGAACCGGGTGGTGTAGGAGGACACCTCCTCCACCAGCCCGCAGGCCAGCGCGTCATCGAGACTCAGGGAGGCCGGCGCCGTGACGGCCCCGACGTTCACCGACAGGCCCTCTGCCGGCTGGTCCGGAGCGCCCTGGGACCCCGGGGCGCCGGCCTGGCGCGCGGGCGCGAGGAGCGTCTCGTCGAGCACAGCGAGCGCGTCGTCCACCTGCGGGATGACCACGGTGCCGTCGGTGCCCACGACGATGGCGCCGGGCGCGCCGGAGAGCGTCACCGCCACCGGATCGCCCGTGGCGGCGGCGTGGATCTTCCTCACGAGGGTGGCGCGCGCCCGGACGGGATCCACGGCCACGTCGAGGGAGGCCCCCTCCGGGCCCTCCGCCACGGTCACGTCGAGCCAGGCGGCGGCCTCCTCGCGCGTCACGTCGTAGACGCGTTCCTCGTAGGTGAAGGTGAGCGGCCGCGCGAGGGCGGCGTTGAGCGCGTCGGCCGTGCCGCGGGCCTGGGCCTCGGTGGTGCGCGAGGGGGCGTCCTCGGCCACGGCCACGAACTCGGCGTCGGCCGCATCAGCGCGCAGGAGCGCCTCGTCGAGGGAGGCCGCGAGCGCATCCCGGCTCACCAGGCGCCCGGCGCGACCCTCCACGACGCGCGCCTGCCCGTCCTCCACCGTCACGGACCAATCGGCGCGCGGCTCGCCGAGCGTGGCGTCGAGGGACTGGCCGAGGGCCTCGAGGGCCGCGGTGTCGTAGGCAGCGCGCACGGGGATGTCCCGCCCGGCAAGACCGGCGCCCAGACGCGCGCCGAGGCCGCCGTCCTCGCGACCCACGGCAAGCGCCTCGGCCGCCAGCTCGGCGGCGGGCAGCGTGGCGCCGAGCTCGTCGGCGCCCGTCACCCACAGCAGCTTGGCGCGCTGGGCCTCCTCCACCGAGAGCTGCTCGGCCTGGGCCTCCTCCTGGAGGCGCTGCAGGTCCACGTCCACGGTGTCGCGC
>CANSQW010000127.1 GCA_947649215.1 uncultured bacterium
GCCTACCGGGAGCTCTACGCGTTCCACGTCATGTACGAGAGCCGCGACGCGCGGGCCGAGGTGGAGTCGTACCTGGACACGTACTTCATGTGCGAGAAGCAGGAGCGCATTCCCACCGAGCCCGTCGCGTCCATCAAAAATCCTCCCGACCTGTGGCGCTACTTCGTCGCCCCGCACACCATGCGCCTTAACATGAGCGGGGTTGATGAGGCGGAGTACGTCATGCGCCACGTCGTCCGCATCAACAAGGGCGTGGACGGGGCCTTCGTTGCCAGCTCCGGCAAGGACATGGGCGCGTTCAAGGGAGTCGGGTACCCCGAGGACATCGGCGCGTTCTACCGGCTCGACGAGTACCGCGCGTGGGCGTGGACGGCGCACGGGCGCTTTCCCACCAACACGCCGGGCTGGTGGGGCGGCGCGCATCCGTTCACGCTTCTGAACTGGTCGGTCGTCCACAACGGCGAGGTGTCGAGCTATGACGCCAACCGCCGCTACGTGGAGCAGTTCGGCTACTCGTGCGAGCTTCAGACCGACACGGAGGTCATCACCTACCTGTTCGACCTGCTCTGTCGCCGCGGCGGGCTGTCCCCGGAGATGGCCGCGCACATCATGACGGCCCCGAGCTGGGATGCCATCGATCGCATGCCGGCCGAGGAGGCCGCGTTCGAGACGGCCCTGCGCACGGTGTACGCGAGCGCGCTCGTCAACGGGCCCTTCTCGGTGATCCTGGGGTCGGAGGAGGGCATCCTCGCCATAAACGACCGGCTCAAGCTGCGCGCCCTCATGGCGGGGGAGAAGGGGTCGATGGTGTACCTGGCCAGCGAGCAGGCTGCCATCGAGGCGGTGTGCCCTGATGCCGAGAACATCCGCCCGATCGAGGGAGGCGAACCCTTCGTCGTGCAGCTCGACGAGGTGGCGCGGCGCCGAGGCGCCCGCGCCGTCTGGAGCAGCCCGACCCATGCGCCGCTGGCGCACGAGACCGGCGTGCTGCCGCGAAGAGAGGAGGGCCGCGGACTATGATCGACTACGCTCTGCCGCGCTACCAGGTGCGCCGCGACGCCGAGGCGTGCGTGGGCTGCGACATCTGCGTGCGCGAGTGCGCCAACGGCGTGCATAGCGCCCGCTCGGGCAGAACGGCGCCCAAGGCCGACCACCAGAAGTGCGTCAACTGCCTTCGCTGCGTGCTGACGTGCCCTACGCGCGCCCTGGCGATCACGCGGTGGCCGCAGGTCGACAGCGGGTCGGCGGTGTGGACGCTCGAGTATATGCAGGACATCGCCACGCAGGCCGCGTCGGGCGGCGTGCTGCTCTCGTCCATGGGAAACCCGCTGCCGTACCCGGTGTACTGGGATCACCTGCTGCTCAACGCGAGCCAGGTGACCAACCCCTCCATCGACCCTTTGCGCGAGCCGATGGAGACCCGCGTGTTCCTGGGCGGTCGCCCCGTGGCGCTCGAGATAGACGAGCGCGCCCGGGCGCTTCGGACGCCTTTGCCCCCGCAGGTGAAGCTCGACGTGCCGATCATGTTCTCCGCCATGAGCTTCGGCTCGGTGTCGCTCAACACCCAGCGGGCGCTCGCCATGGCGGCGTGCGAGCTCGGCACGCTGTTCAACGTCGGGGAGGGCGGGCTCCACCGCGACCTCGAGCGCTACGCCGACCATGCGGTGGTCCAGGTGGCCTCGGGTCGGTTCGGGGTGGATCCCCGCTACCTCAACGCCGGGGCCATGGTGGAGATAAAGATCGGCCAGGGGGCGAAGCCCGGCATCGGAGGGCACCTGCCCGGTGAGAAGATCACGGCCGAGGTGTCGCGCACGCGCATGATCCCCGAGGGCGCGGACGCCATCTCGCCGGCGCCTCATCACGACATCTACTCGATTGAGGACCTGCGCCAGCTCGTCTTCTCGCTGAAGGAGGCCACGCGCTACGAGAAGCCCGTGGCGGTGAAGATAGCGGCGGTTCACAACGCCGCCGCCATCGCGAGCGGCATGGCGCGCGCCGGCGCGGAGGTCATCGTGGTCGACGGGTTCCGCGGCGGCACGGGGGCGGCGCCGAAGCGCATCCGCGACAACGTGGGCGTGCCGGTCGAGCTCGCGCTCGCCTCCATCGACCAGCGCCTGCGCGACGAGGGGATCCGCTCGACGGTGAGCGTGGTGGCGAGCGGGTCGATCCGCACCTCGGCCGACGTGGTGCGCGCCATCGCGCTCGGCGCCGACGCGGTATCGTGCGGAAGCGCCCCGCTCATCGCGCTGGGCTGCCACCAGTGCGGCGACTGCGCGCGCGGAAGGTGCAACTGGGGCATCGCGACGCAGCGCCCCGAGCTGGTGGAGCGCCTCGACCCCGAGGAGGGAGCCGAGCGCGTGGTCAACCTGGTGCGCGCCTGGACGCACGAGATCCAGGAGATGATGGGCGGCATGGGCATCAACGCGGTCGACAGCCTGCGGGGCAACCGCCTCATGCTGCGGGGCATCGGCCTCACCGATCGCGAGCTCGAGATTCTGGGGGTGAAGCATGCAGGTGAATGATTCGAGGACGCTTGCGAGCACGGCCTCGGCGGCGCCCGCCGGGGTCGCTGCGGGGGACCCGGCCGGCGCGCGTCCGTCCTCATCGGGCCTCTCGCCTGCGCCGGCGGAGCGCATGACGCTCGGCGCGCTTCACTTCAAGGAGGCGAACGAGCAGGTGCGCCAGGCGCTCGATCGGGCGGACGACGTCGTGCTCGAGGACGTGCGGGCCCAGCGCTACCTGGGCTGCGCGCTGCCCGCGGGCAAGCGCCTGCGGATCCACGGGACGCCCGGCAACGACCTCGCCTGCTTCATGGACGGCGGCACCGTCGAGGTGCTCGGAAACGCGCAGGACCAGGTGGGCAACACGATGAACGCCGGCGAGGTGATCGTGCACGGCCGCTGCGGCGATGCGGCCGGCTACGCGATGCGCGGCGGCCGCGTGTTCGTCCGCGACGGCTGCGGCTGGCGCGCGGGCATCCACATGAAGGCCTACGACGCGCGCCAGCCCGTCGTGGTGGTGGGCGGGGACGCGGGGAGCTTCCTCGGCGAGTACATGGCGGGCGGCGTCTTCGTGGTGCTCGGCGAGACGGGCGACTACCTCGCACGCGGCATGCATGGCGGCGTCATCTACCTGAGGAATCCGCCGCGCGCCGGCGCGCTGTCGGACGAGGTCGTGCTCTCGCGCGTCGACGACGCCGACCTGGCCGTCCTTGCGCCCCTGCTCGCGGAGTACGACCGCCTGTTCGCCTCTGAGCTGGGGTATCGCGTGAGCGCCGAGGCGCCTGAGTTCCTCCGCGTCGCCCCCGCCTCGTCTCGTCCCTACGCGAGCCTCTACGTTCGCTGATCGAAAGTCCGCCAACCAAGGAAGGGGAAGTGCTGCCATGAACGTTCCGGAGGAATTCGGAAGCCGGGTGCCCGCGGGCCTCGCCGCCGCGGGCGCGACGTGCGGGACTGAGGGCAGGTGAGGACATGACCAAGTACGTATTCGTGACGGGCGGCGTCGTGTCGGGGCTGGGCAAGGGCATCACGGCCGCCTCCCTCGGCAGGCTCCTGAAGGCACGCGGCCTGCGCGTGGCGGCGCAGAAGCTCGACCCGTACCTTAACGTCGACCCGGGGACGATGAGCCCGTACCAGCACGGCGAGGTCTACGTCACCGAGGACGGCGCCGAGACCGACCTTGACCTGGGGCACTACGAGCGCCTCATCGACGAGGACCTTAACCGGTTCTCCAACCTCACCGCGGGCAAGGTGTACCATACCGTGCTCGACAAGGAGCGCCGTGGCGCGTACCTGGGGTCGACCGTGCAGGTCATCCCGCATGTGACCGACGAGATCAAGCGGTGCGTCTACGAGGTCGGCAGGCGCACGGAGGCCGACGTCGTCATCACCGAGGTCGGCGGCACGGTCGGCGACATCGAGTCGCAGCCCTTCATCGAGGCCATTCGCCAGATATCGCTTGAGAACGCACCCGAGGACAGCCTGTTCATCCACGTGACGCTCGTCCCCTACCTGCAGGGGTCGGGCGAGCAGAAGTCCAAGCCGACGCAGCGCTCGGTGAAGGAGCTCCAGGGGCTCGGCGTCGCCCCCGACCTCATCGTGCTGCGCTGCGACCGGCCCCTCGACGAGGGCGTGTTCTCCAAGATCGCCCTGTTCTGCAACGTGAGGCCCGACTGCGTCATCGAGAACCGCACGCTCGAGAGCCTCTACGAGGCCCCGCTCATGCTCGAGCAGGCGGGCCTGGCCCGCGCGGCGTGCCGCCGGCTGATGCTCGAGGTGCCCGAGCCCGACCTGCGGGAGTGGGAGGAGCTCGTCGGCCGCATCGCCGCCGCCGAGGACGAGGTGCGCATCGGGCTCGTGGGCAAGTACGTCGAGCTCCACGACGCGTACCTCTCGGTCGCCGAGGCGCTGCGCCACGCCGGCTACGCGCACGGCGTGCGGGTGGCGATAGACTGGGTGGACTCGGGCGAGCTCGACGCGGATACGTGCGCGCGTCGGCTGGGCGGCCTTGACGGCATCATCGTGCCGGGCGGCTTCGGGTCGCGCGGCGTCGAGGGCATGGTGGCCGCCGCCCGCTACGCCCGCGAGACGGGCGTGCCGTTTCTCGGCATCTGCCTGGGGATGCAGGCGGCGGTCATCGAGTTCGCCCGCAACGTCGCGGGGCTTGAGCACGCGGGCTCCGGCGAGTTCGACGAGGCGTGCCCCCAGAAGGTGATCGACTTCATGCCGGGGCAGAGCGCCGATCTGGAGAAGGGCGGCACCCTGCGCCTCGGGGCGTACCCGTGCGCCATCGCGCCGGGCAGCGTGCTCGAGCGCTGCTACGGCGAGCGCCTGGTGGCCGAGCGGCACCGCCATCGGCTCGAGGTGAGCGACGAGTTCCGCGCGGCGCTCGGCGAGGCGGGCCTGCGGGCGTCGGGCACCTCGCCCGACGGGCGCCTGGTGGAGGCGGTCGAGCTGCCGGACGAGCCGTTCTTCGTGGGCGTGCAGTACCACCCCGAGTTCAAGAGCCGCCCGACGCGCCCGCA
>CANSQW010000128.1 GCA_947649215.1 uncultured bacterium
GCTCACGCCGGCGACGGCCATGTACTGGATGCAGCCGCACGCGTAGGCGATGGCGGTGAACACGATGCCGGCCACCACCTCGACGCCGTACATGCGCATAAAGCGCCCGACGCGCTGCGCCGGCGTCAGAGCCGCGACGGCTGCCGGGTCGGCCGCACCGGCCTTGCGGCCATCGCCCCAGCTCGTGCGCGTACGCACCAGGTGCAGCAGGAGCACCGCAGCGGCCACGCCGAACAGATAGCCCCACAGAAAGCCGCCCGTGGGGCCCGCCAGCACGCCGATGCCGCCGCGCATGCCCGAGAACACGGGCAGCCCCGCGGCCCCCAGCAGCAGGTAGCCGCTGATGGCGGCCAGCGCCTGCGCCGGCGTGAGCAGCACGATGGCGAAGGTGACGGCGAACATCTGCAGGGTGAAGGGCACAGGGCCCAGGGGGATGGTGACCCACGCCGACACCGCCATGATGGCGATGGTCAGCCCGACGAAGGCGACAGAGCGCGTGCGCGACGGCGTGGCAGCCACCGCTTTCGTGTTGACGTCCGTGGTTTCCAAGATTGGTCCTTTCCCTCTTGGGTCTTGCAGGAAGCGTGCATCATACCGTCTGCGCTTTATCCAAGTGGAGCAAAGGCGCGAAACGCTCGAAAATGGGCGGCTAGCGGCCGCTTTACGCTCCCCTATCCACTCGCGCGGCCTGCATGCGGCGCAGGCGACGCATCTCCCACACCAAGAATACGCCGACCGTGAAGATAGCCAGGAAGTCCGAGACGGGCGCCGCCACGTACAGCGCGTCGAGCCCGTCGAGCGCCGGCAACACCGGCGGCAGCAGGTCGGGCAGCAGCATCACGAGCGGCACGAGGAAGATGATCTGGCGCGTGAGCGTGAGGAAGATGGCCTTCGCCGGCTGGCCCGTCGCCTGGAAGTAGTTGGAGCCCACGATCTGGAACCCGATGAACGGCAGCAGGAGCAGCCATATCCGCAACGCGAACGCCGTGAAGTCCACCAGCCCATCGTGCGAGATGCCGAAGGCGGCCACAATGGGGCCGGCCAGCAGCATGACCGCCGCCCACTCCGCCACGCACATCACCGTGGCGCCGGCGATGCCGAGCCACAGGGTGGCGCGCACGCGATCGATCTTGCGCGCGCCGTAGTTATAGCCGAGCAGCGGCTGGATGGCGATGGAGACGCCCACGATGGGCATGATGGTGAACATGCCGATGCGCTGCACCACGCCGATGGAGGCCAGCGCGTCCTCGGCGCCCAAGGGGCTCAGCGCGCCGTACTTCACCAGCTGGTAGTTGATGAGGAAGTTGACGAGCGCAGCGCCCGCCTGAAGCGCGAACCCGGGAAACCCGAAGGCCAAGATGGTGCCCACCACGCGGCGCGCAGGTCGCAGGCAGCTCGCGCGGATGCGCAGCGGCACCCCCTTCGTGAGCAGGAAGTACCACAGCACCGCCACGCACGAGCACGCCTGGCCGGCCAACGTGGCCAAGGCGCTTCCCGCCACGCCCCAGCCCAGCAGGATGACGAACCAGTAGTTGAACGCCGTGGCAGCCACCAGCCCGATGACCATGGTGCCGAGCGCACGGTTAGGCGCGCCCGCCGTGCGGATGAAGTTGTTGACGCCCATGCCGATGCACTGGAGGATGAAGCCGTAGCAGAGGATCTGGATGAACGTGCGGGCGTAGGGCCGCACGTCGTCGGTGGCGCTCGAGAGGGTGAGCACCGCATCGATGGCCGTCGGGTTCAGCGCCAGCACGACCACGAGGGCCCACAGCACGAGCGAGAGGGTGATGACGTTGCCGAGCGCGCGCTCCGCGGCGTCGCGATTGCCTTCGCCCAGGCGCAGGGCGGCCAGCGCGTTGCCGCCGGTGCCCACGAGCATGGAGAGCGCCATGAACACAATCATGGTAGGGGTGGCCACCGTGACGGCGGACAGCCCGACCTCGCCCATCGCGTGGCCGAGGAACACGGAGTCGATGATGTTGTAGGAGCCGTTCACCACCATGCCCACCACCGAGGGGATGGCGAACTCGGTGATGAGGCGCGGGATGGACTCGGTGCCCATCCGCGTCACGCGCGCTGACGGAGCGGCAGCCGCAGGCACGGCCGGGCCCGCGGCATCCCGAGCCCCCGAAGCGAACGCGGGCGCAGAGGGGGCATCCGGCGCTTCGGTCGTATGCGTTTTCGACTCGTCGTTGGGCATGAAGGGCCTTTCTCGTGCTTTCTACCTGCCCATTCTACTCCCGACCTGCTCCACTAGTTGCACATTGTGAGGAAAGCCGGCCGACGGTCTTAAGACTAAACGGCTAATACCGCTCACCCCCGCAGGCCGCCCTCTGGGACAAAACGGGGAGGGTGGCGAAGCTGCCCCTCGAAGAACGCTGCGCGCCGTTCCGCCGCATCGAGGGATGCCTAGCGGATATGGGCCTCGCCGGAGGCCACGGGGACGAGGGCGCCGTCGGGGGCGCGGAGGATGAGGCAGCCGCGCTCGTCGACGCCGAGGGCCGTGCCCTCGGCCAGCACGGCATCGTTGCGATCCACCATGGTGAGGGCAAGCCCCGTCAAGGCGGCGTGGGCGTCGTACTCGGCCACGAGCGCCGCGAACCCCGCCTCCGTCCACTGCTCGTAAAGCGGGGCCAGCTCGCGCAGGACGGCGGCAGCCACCTCGTCCACGGCGGCACGCGCCTCGCAGGTGAACCCGAACCCCAGGTCAGCCAGGTAGGTCGGCGCGTTCTTCCCCGCCACCTCGGCAGGCACGGCCGGCGGCAGCACGTTCACGCCAATCCCCACGCACACGCCCTGCGCATGGCCCTCCAGCGAGATTCCGCACAGCTTCCGAAACGCCCCTCGCGCCTTCTCCCCCTGCGCGGCATCCGCGTCGCCCGCAGCCTGCGCCGGCGCACCAGTACCCGCAGCGCGCAGGTCGCAGGCGTAGATCACGTCGTTGGGCCACTTCACCTTGATGCGCCGCGCCTCGTCCAGCGTGACGAGCGACGCAAGGGCGCGGCGTACGGCCAGGCCTGCCACCAGGCTCAACGTGGGCAGCTGGGCTGGCGATACGGCGGGTCGCAGCAGCAGGGAGAGGTACATCCCGCCCTCGGGACTCGCCCATGCGCGGCCCTGACGCCCGTAGCCGCCCGTCTGGCGCCGCGCACGCACCGCCAGCCCCTCAGGCTCGCCCGCCTCGAGGGCGCGCTTCACCTCGTCGTTGGTTGACCCGACGGCCTCCAGGTTCTCGACGCGAAATCGCAGCGCCATGTCGCCTCCCCTTCTCGCTCTCTGCCTGCTCGCGCAGAATTCGCACGCAAAATGGCCAAAAATGGCGACTTGACGACAGCGCTTGCGCGCGGCCGCCCAGGGGAAGCGCAAACCCCAGGTCAGAATCGACCACCCTTTCGCCAGCGCGCTCTTCGGCAGCGCGAAGGCCCCTCAGAGAGGCGGAAACCGTCGTCAGGTCGTCATTTTTGGCCATTTTACCGCTAGGATCGGCGCGCTGACGCCGGGCCCGCCGGCGGACACCGCGCGCGCCTGCGGCCAGCGGCGCCCCTACAGCTTCCAGGCGCGGCCGATGCGCTCGGCCTCGGGAACCGAGTCCACGGGCGTGCCATCAGCCAGGACGTGGCCAGGGCGCACCTCGAGCAGCGGCTTCACCACGAAATCGCGCTCGCAGATGCGCGGGTGCGGCAGCGTGAGGCGGTCGTTGGCGAAGTGGTACAGCTGGTAGTCGAGGATGTCGATGTCGCAGGTGCGCGGGCCGTTGGGCACCTCGCGCACGCGGCCCAGGCTATTCTCGACCGCCTGGAGGCAGTCGAGCAGCTCCAGCGGCGGCAGCCCGCTGCGCAGGAGCACCACCGTGTTCACGAACTCCTCCTGATCGGTCAGGTAGGCCGGTTCGCTGCCGTAGAAGCCGGCGATGTCGACGATGGTGGTGTCGGGCAGCAGGCACAGCTGGCCGATGGCGTGGTTGAGCTGGGCGATCTTGCCCTCCTGCTCCTCGCCGGGATGCGCCACGAGGGCCACGTTGGCCCCCAGGCCCAGCAGCACATAGGGTCGCAGGTCGGCGAGGGCCGCCGCCGTGGCGGGCACGTTGTGGGTGCGCACCACGCTCGCGCCCAGCTCGCAGGCCAAGAGCGCCTCTGAGGCGGACGCCTCGTCGCGGGCCAGCGGATCGTCGATGCCGTAGGCCTTCTTCATGAAGCTCTTGCGCGAGACGGCGCACATCACCGGATAGCCCAGACGCGCTATCTCGTGCAGGTTGCGCATGAGCTCGATGGTCTGAGACGCCGTCTTGCCGAAGCCAGGGCCCGGATCCAGGCAGATGCGCTCGCGCGCGATGCCCACGGCCTCCAGCTCGGCTGCGCGGTCGCGCAGGTAGTCACGCACCTCGCTCACCACGTCGTCGTAGGCCGGCGCGTCCTGCATGGTGGCCGGCTCGCCCTGCATGTGCATGACCACCAGGCCCGCATCGCAGGCGGCGGCCATGGCGCGCATGGCCGGGTCGCGGAAGCCGGACACGTCGTTGACGATCGCCGCACCCGCCTCCACGGCGCGGCGCGCCACCTCAGCCCGCCGCGTGTCGACCGACACGCACAAGCCCGCACCCGCGAGCGCGGCGATCACGGGGCCTACACGCCGCCATTCCTCCTCCGCGTCCACCGGATCGGCGCCGGGGCGCGTGGACTCGCCGCCCACGTCGATGATAGCGGCGCCTTCCTCAGCCAGCTCGAGCCCACGGGCGACGGCCTCCTCCGCGGAGGCGAACTGGCCGCCGTCCGAGAACGAGTCCGGGGTCACGTTCAGGATGCCCATGATGACGGGCTTGGAGGTGTCGAACTCAAACGATGCGCACTGCCAGGTCACCGGCGTCTCCTCTCCTACGGCGGCAGGCCGGCCGCCCCGGGCCCCTGCCCGGCGGCGCGGCCGCCCGCCAACAGCAAGGGGCGCGCCCCTGAGACGCGCCCCTCTCAGTTGCTCGGGGTTTATGCCCCGGCTGGCGCTACGTCGTGCCGGTGCCGC
>CANSQW010000129.1 GCA_947649215.1 uncultured bacterium
GCCTCAGCGCCTCCAGCAGCGCGTCAAGACCAGATGATTTCACCATGATCCCCTTTTCCCTTACGTAGATGCGGGCGCGCACGCCCCTGCCATGGTGCCTAAAGTGCCTATTATACGAGAAGGGCCAGGCCCCCAACGGCCCGACCCCGCAACACATGCTTTCGCCGCATCTGCCCGCATCCGCCTGCCCGCCGCCGCGACAGCGGGATGGCGGCCAGGAGGGTTACCCCCGCTCGACCAGGTCGCGCAGGACGAAGGGCAGGATGCCCCCGTTCTCGTAGTAGCGCCCCTCGGTAGGCGTGTCGATGCGCACCACGGCCTCGAAGGCGGTCTCCACGCCGTCAGGACGCACGGCACGCACCTCCACCACGGCCGGCTCGGGAAGCCCCGCGGAGAAGTCCACGGCGCCCACCGTGTAGCGCTCGGAGCCGTCGAGCCCCAGGCTCTCGGCACTCTCGCCCTCCTTGAACTGCAGCGGCAGGATTCCCATGCCGATCAGATTCGACCGGTGGATGCGCTCGAAGCTCTCGGCGATGACCGCGCGCACGCCCAGCAGGTTCGGCCCCTTGGCCGCCCAGTCGCGCGACGACCCGCTGCCGTACATCTTCCCCGCCAGGATGATCGACGGCACGTCGTGGTCGGCGTAGCGCTCGGCGGCGTCGAACACGCTCGACAGCTCGCCGCGCAGCATATCACGTGTCCACCCGCCCCGGCGGCCGTCCGCCAGCTTGTTCTGGAGCTTCACGTTGGCGAAGGTGCCGCGCATCATCACCTCGTGGTTGCCGCGGCGGCTGCCGTAGGTGTTGAAGTCGGCTGGCGCCACGCCGCGCTCCTCCAAGTAGCGCGCTGCCGGCGAATCAGGTGCGATGGCGCCTGCAGGCGAGATGTGATCGGTCGTGATGAAGTCGCCGAAGTACCCCAGCACCGCCGCGCCCTCCACAGGAGCCGGCGGCTCCACCGCGCGCGTCATACCGTCGAAGTACGGGGGGCAGCGCACGTAGGTGGACGCGTCGTCCCAGGCGAAGGTGGCGCTCGGCTCCGCGCCAAGGGCCTGCCAGGCCGCGTCGCCCTCGTACATCCCGCGCGCGCCCTCCTCGTACAAGTCAGCGGTGACGTAGCGCTCGGCCAGCTCGGCCACCTCAGCTGGATCAGGCGCGATATCGGCCAGGTACACCGGGTTGCCCGCGGCGTCCGCGCCCAGCGGGTCGCGCTCCAGGTCGACCGCCATGGTGCCCGCCAGCGCGTACGCGATCACGTTGGCCGGCGCCGTCAGGTAGTTCTGCGACACGTCGGGCGAGATGCGCCCCTCGAAGTTGCGGTTGCCCGAGAGCACGCTGGCCAGCTCGATGTCGTCGGCCACGGCATGGAGCGCCGGCAGCACGGGGCCCGAGTTGCCGATGCAGCTCATGCAGCCGAAGCCGCACGTGTAGAAGCCGAGCTTCTGGAGCGCCGGCAGCAGCCCGGCACGCTCGAGCAGAAGCTCGGTGGCGCGGCTGCCCGGCGCCAGGATGGTCTTGACCCAGGGCGCGGGCGCCAGGCCGCGCGCGGCGGCGTTGCGGGCCAGCACGCCGGCGGCCAGCATCATAGCCGGATCGGTGGCGGTGGTGCAGCTCGTGACGGCGGCGATGGCGAGCGCCCCGTGGGTCAGCTCGTAGTCCTGCCCCAGGATCTCGACGGTCGCCGTCTCGGCGCCCAGCCCGCGCTCAGCGCAGATGGCCGCGAAGCGCTCCGCCGCCTCCGCCCGCGCGATCAGGTCGTGCGGGCGCGAGGGGCCGGCCACCGAAGGCGTCACCGTCCCCAGATCAAGGCGCAGCACGTCAGCGTAGGCGCGCGGCGCGGCCTCCGGGTCGTTCCACAGCCCCTGGGCCTTCGCGTACGCCTCCACGAGCGCCACCTGGCCCGCATCGCGCCCGGTCAGGCGTAGGTAGTCGAGCGTGCGCTCATCCACGGGGAACAGCGTGCAGGTGCAGCCGTACTCCGGCGTCATGTTGGCGATGCAGGCGCGCTGCGTGGCAGAGAGCGCGGCCACGCCCTCGCCGAAGCACTCGACGAAGCAGCCCACCACACCCCGCTCGCGCAGCATCTTGGCGAAGGTGAGCGCCACGTCCATGGCCGTCACCCCCGGCGCCAGCGCGCCCGTGAGCTCCACGCCCACCACCTGCGGGACAAGCGTCGTGATGGACTGTCCGAGCGCCGCGGCCTCGGCCTCGATGCCGCCGACGCCCCAGCCCAGCACGCCCAGACCGTTGGCCGTCGGCGTATGCGAGTCGGTGCCCACCAGCGTGTCGAAGTACACCACCGGCGTGCCGTCAGCGCCCACGGCCCCCGTCGGCGAGGCCATGACCACGCTCGCGAACTCCTCGATGTTCAGCTGATGGCAGATGCCCATCCCCGGCGGCACGATGCGCACGTTGCGGAAGGACTCCTGCGCCCACTTCAGAAACTCGTAGCGCTCGCGGTTGCGCTCGAACTCCAGGGCCATGTTGGCCTCGAGCGAGCCGGCGCACCCCGCCTCATCGGCGATGACCGAGTGGTCGATGACCAGGTCGCACGGCACCTGCGGGTTGATGACCGCCGGGTCGCCGCCCAGATCCGCGCACGCCTCGCGCATCACGGCGAAGTCCACGAACACCGGCACGCCCGTGAAGTCCTGCAGCAGCACGCGCGCCGGCATGAACTCCACCTCGGCGCCCTTCTCACCCGCGCACCCAGCCGCCACCACGCGCTCGGCCAGCAGACGGGCCTCCGCGCCCGACGCGCCGTTGCGCAGCACGTTCTCCAGCAGCACCGTCAGCGAGAAGGGCAGCTTCTCATGCCCCTCGACGGCCGCCACGGGATAGTAGGTGTAGCCGGCCTCGCCAACCCTCAGCGCGGCCTCGAACTCGCGGTTCCCCATGGCGTCCTACCTCTCCTCGAGCGCGCGCACGAGCGCGGCCGTAAACTCGCTGCAGCTAGCCGGCGCCACGTCCGACCCGGTCGCGCGGCGAATGTCCGCCGTCAGGTAGCGGCCCTCCGCGTACACCGCAGCCACCGCATCGCGAATGCGCGCCGCCGCCTCCAGCTCACCCAGATGGTCGAGCATCATGGCCGCCGAGAGGATCTCCGCCGTCGGATTGGCGATGTCCTTGCCGGCGATGTCCGGCGCCGAGCCATGGACCGCCTCGAACACCGCGTAGTCCTTGCCGATGTTGGCGCCCGGGGCAATCCCCAAGCCGCCCACCAGGCCCGCCGCCAGGTCGCTTGCGATGTCCCCGTACAAGTTGGGGAACACGATCACGTCGAACTGCGACGGATCCATCACGAGGCTCATGCAGAACGCGTCGATGATCTTGTCATCGAAGGCGACGCGCCCCTCGTAGCGCTTGGCCACCTCACGCGCCTCGCGCAGGAACAGACCGTCGGAATGCTTCATGATGTTGGCCTTGTGCACGGCGGTCACCTTCTCGCGCCCATGCTTGAGCGCGTACTCGAAGGCGTACTCGACGATACGGCGCGTGCCCGTCACCGAGATGGGCTTGATGGAGATGCCGGAATCGGGGCGGATGGTGCCAGCGCCCGCCTCGTCGATGAACTCGATGAGACGCCGCGCATCCTCGCTCCCCTCCTCGAACTCGATGCCCGCATACAGGTCCTCGGAGTTCTCGCGCACGATGACGAGGTCCACGTCCTCGTAGCGTCCGCCGGCACCGGGGATGGAGAGCACGGGGCGCAGGCAGGTGTACAGGTCAAGCGTCTTGCGCAGAGCCACGTTCACGCTGCGGAAGCCCGTTCCCACCGGCGTGGTGATGGGGCCCTTGATGGCCACCTTGTTGCGCTTGACGGCCTCGACGGTCGAATCGGGCAGCGGCGTGCCGTGAACGTCCATGCACGCGGCGCCCGCCTCCGCCACCTCCCAGTCGATCTCAGCACCGCTCGCAGCCACCACCTGCTGCATCGCAGCCGATGTCTCGATGCCGATGCCGTCGCCGGGTATGAGGGTTACGCTGTGCCGCGCCATGGAATACCTCCTAGAAAAGGGTGATCGTCACATCAGGTCACCGGGCCCGCCCTGCGGGCACCGAAAGAAAGGCGCCCCGCAAGGCGTCTTTCCGATAAAGCCAGGTTACTTGGAGACATTCTCCACAATGACCGAGGCGCGCTTCTTCAGCGCCCCCTTGCCGTTCGAGGCGTCGAAGCTCATGCGCTCGCCAAGCTCGCGCTTCACCTCCGGCGAGAGCTTGCCGGCCGAGAAGTCGATGACCGCCAGCAGCATGTCCTGGAACTCCAGATCACCGTGGTAGCACTGGATTCCCTCGTCGATGAGGGGCCACACCTTCTCCGAGCGATTCTCGGTCGTCGCCCCCAGGCGGCAGAGGAACCGCATCGCCGCCAGGCGCACCGGGCCGCTGTCCTCGTCGAACAGCGCCGTCTCGGCGCCCGCGATGCCCTTGTCGCACGTCCGCGACTCATGGGGCACAAGCTCGGTCAGAGCATCCAGAACCTCCCAGCGCGTCTGCGCCTCCGGGCGGTTGAGGGCATCCACCAGCGCGCTCGCATGGGGAACCAGCGCCTCGGCATGGGCTCGAGAAACCTGGGCGATGACCGCCGCCGCCTGCTGACGCTCGCGGCGCGATCCCGCAGCCAGCACTTCCACCAGCTCTGACAGGGCCTTCTCGTCCTTGCTCAGCGCCTCCGCCTGCTCCTTCGCATCCTGTGCCTTAGCTGCCAACGCGCTACCCCTCTCATCGTGCCTGAACGGGCGACTAATAGTCCATCTCTATTATACGCGTTGAAAAGGGAGGGCGCGCGAACGCAAGCGGCAATTAACCCCCTGGAAACCCAAGCGGCACGCCGGAAGGCGAACTTATCACAAAAGGCCGCAAAACAAAAAACGCCGCCCTAAAGACGACGATGGAAAAGCAAGGGAGCCGGCTCGCGCCGGCCCCCTCAGGGTCTCTGGAATGCGGAAGCACCCCACATGAGCGGAACGCCCTATCCTCCCACGGGCTAACCCGCAGTA
>CANSQW010000130.1 GCA_947649215.1 uncultured bacterium
CGCCCATGGCGATGCCGAGGTCGGCGCGGGTGAGGACGGGCGCGTCGTTGATGCCATCGCCCACGAAGGCGAGCTTGCCCTTGGGATTGGCCTGGGCCTGGGCGTCGAGGAGGGCTTCCACCTGGGCCACCTTGTCCTGGGGCAGCAGCTCGGCGCGCACCTCGTCGATGCCGAGGCTGGCGGCGACGGCCTGGGCCACATCGGCGCGGTCGCCGGTGAGCATGACCGTCGTGCGCACGCCCGCCTTCCGCAGCGCGGCGATGGCGTCCGCAGCATCCTCCTTCACCTGGTCGGCAATGATGATGTGGCCTGCGTAGACGCCTTCGACGGCCACGTGGAGGATGGTGCCGACCAGCTCGCAGTCGTGCCACTCGGCGCCGCCGGAGGTCATGAGACGGCTGTTTCCCACGAGCACCTCGCGCTCGTCGATGACGGCGCGCACGCCCTGGCCGCTGATCTCCTCCACCTTCTGGATGCGGGTCGGGTCGATGACGCCGGCGTAGGCCTGGCGCACGGAGGCGGCGATGGGGTGGTTGGAGAGCGACTCGGCGTGAGCGGCGATGGCGAGCAGCTCCTCTTCGGTGGTGTCGCCCTCGGCATGGATGGCCGTGACGGCGAAGGTGCCGTTGGTGAGCGTGCCGGTCTTGTCGAAGACGACGGTCTCGGCGTGGGCGAGGGCCTCCAGGTAGTTGCTGCCCTTCACGAGGATGCCAGCACGCGAGGCGCCGCCGATGCCGCCGAAGAACGACAAGGGCACGGAGATGACGAGCGCGCAGGGGCACGAGACCACGAGGAAGGTGAGGCCGCGCAGGATCCAGTCGGCCCACGCCTGGCCGAAGAGCAGCGGCGGCAGGATGGCGAGCGCTGCGGCCACGCCGACGACGGCGGGGGTGTAGTAGCGGGCAAAGCGGGTGATGAAGCTCTCGGTGCGCGCCTTCTTGTCGGCGGCGTTCTCCACCAGCTCGAGGATGCGGCTGACCGTGGAGTCCTCGAAGGGCTTGGTGACGCGCACGGTGAGGGCGCCGGTGAGGTTGACGCAGCCGGAGATGACCTCGTCGCCGGGGTCGGCGGGGCGCGGGACGGACTCGCCGGTGAGGGCGGCGGTGTCCACCTGCGACTGGCCGCTGACGACCACGCCGTCGAGCGGAATGCGCTCGCCGGGCTTGACGACGATCTCGTCGCCGGGGGACACCTCATAGGGGTCGACCTGCACGAGCTGGCCGTCGCGCATGATGTTGGCGAACTCGGGCGCGATGTCCATCATATCGGCGATGGACTTGCGCGACTTGCCCACGGCGTAGCTCTGGAACAGCTCGCCGACCTGGTAGAACAGCATGACGGCGGCGCCTTCGGCCATGTGGGGCTCGGTGTCGGGGAACAGTACGAGCGCAAACGCGCCGATGGTGGCCACGGACATGAGGAAGTTCTCGTCGAAGATCTGGCCGCGGCCGATGTTGCGCGCCGCCTTGAGCAGCACGTCATAGCCGGCGATGAGGTAGGGGACGAGGAAGAGCGCGAGCTCGGCGTAGAGGTCGCCGGGCTCGCCGAACCAGGTGACGAGGAGGTCGGACTGTTCGATGGCGAAGGCGAGGGCGAACAGCGCGAGGGCCACGATGATGCGGTTGCGCCAGAGGATCTGCTTGTCGGTGAGGGTAGTCATGGGAGGCTGCCGTTCTGTCGGGATGGGTAGGGCTTGGATGGTGCTGGTGGTGCAGGACGTTGGTGCTTGACGGGATGGTGATGGGTAGGCGACGCCGGCGGTGCTGACGGCACGTGCTCGGAGCGGACTAGCTGAGTGGCGTTGGCGGCGCTGCGGGCGCACTTATTTTGAGCTGGCTCTAAGAGCTTGCTCGTCTGGTGCGTTGTGGCGTAGTGCAGGTCGCCTTTCGTGGCGCTGTCTGACTCGCTGGGGTGCTGAGCGGGTCGCGGAGCCTTGCTGCGGTGTGCGCCTCGAATACGCTGGCTAGCGGACGATGACGCAGTCGGGCTCGTACTTGGCGCAGATGGCCTGGGCCTTGTCGAGGACGGCGTCAAAGGCCTGGGCATCGCCATTGACGTCGATCATCAGCTTCTGGGTCATGAAGCTGATGGAGGCCTTGTTGACGCCCTCCAGGGCGCTGATGTCACTCTCCATCTTGGCGGCGCAGTTCGCGCAATCGAGGTTCTGAAGCTTGAGTGCCTTGCGCATCGGGGGTTCCTTTCTCTCGGTTTCTTGGGGAGGGGTACGAATGTTTCACGTGAAACATTTTCCGTACGTCATTCCGATGTTGGTTCGAGCGTTTCGTCGGGTGTTGCTTATTACGAACGAGTGTTTCACGTGAAACACTCCGGCAAGCCTTTGGTGGGCCTTGCGCGTGGTGCGCTACTCGCAGATGTGGGTCATGCCCTGGGCGAGCATGGTGTAGACGTGGTCGTCGGAAAGCGAGTAGATGATGTTCTTGCCGTCGCGCTGGAACTTCACCAGGCGCGCCTGCTTGAGCGTGCGAAGCTGATGGGAGACGGCGCTTTGGGAGACTCCGATAATGTCCGCGATGTCCGCGACGCAGCGGTCCTGGCCCATGAGCGCATAGAGGATGCGGATGCGCGTGGTGTCCGCGAAGGCCTTAAACAGGTCGGCCAGGTCGTAGAGCAGCTCCTCATCGGGCATGCACTCCGGGGCGGCTGTTGCTGCGTCCGGGGCAGCCGCCTCAAGAACGCTGGCTGCGTCCGGGGCGGCTGCCGCCTCGGGGATCTCTGTCTCGGGGAGCTCCGGTTCGAGATCCATGGTTTCATATCGATACTGTAGCATGTGTTCTCTCATTCATCTAAACATATGAGCAACTGTTCATAAGTATAGGGATGCGATGCGACTTGTCAACAGGTTTTCGAAGCTTATCGAAAAGATGGTGCTTGGCGACCGTCGGGAAACGGATGGTTCGGGAAGGGAAGGCCTGACGTGCGGCCTCGCTATGATCGAGGAAGCGATCGAGCGATTGAAAGAAGGCTTCCATGGCTGACAACGACCTCACGGGCGGTGCGGAGACCCCGCAGGCCGTCCCTGGCTTTCCCCACTTCGGGCACGTGTCTTTGCAGGGGCTTCCCAATACCCGCGACTTGGGTGGATTGCCGGCGGCTGACGGAAAGCGCATTGCGCGGCGGCGGCTCATCCGATCAGGTGCACTTCATCATGCCACCGACACTGATTTGCGTCAGCTGGAGTCGATGCATGACGTAGAGCGGGTCGTCGACTTCCGCACTGACATGGAGCGGCAGAAGGAGCCGGATCCCAAGGGCAAGATGGCTGGCGTCGTGTTCTACGACTTTCCCGTGTTCGAGGAAGGGGCGGTGGGCATCACCCACGAGGGGGACGTGGCTCAGGACGTTCGGGCGTTGCGGCGATTCAGCGGCGAGCCGTTCGAGATGATACGCCAGCTGTATCCCGAGTGCCTGCTGGGGGAGCGCGGCATGGGTGCCTATCGCGACTTCCTGCAGGTGCTGTTGGGGGCTCCCTCGGGCGCGACGCTTTGGCACTGCACGGAAGGCAAGGATCGCGCGGGCCTCGGCTCTATTCTGGTGGAGTATGCGCTGGGCGTGCCGGAGGAGGCCATCCGCGCTGACTATCTGGCGACCAACTTGTTCGTACGCACCTGGGCGGAGAAGATGCTCGACGCCCTGGCGCGCCATCACGTGCTGGAGGGGGCGGACGCCGACGTGGACGCGCTGTTCTACGCGCAGATGGAGTACTATGACACCGCCTTCGCCGCCGTGCGCAAGGAGTTCGGCAGCATGGATGGCTACCTGCGCGACGGGTTAGGCTTCGGGCCAGACGCGGTGACCGAGCTGCGGGCGCGCTATCTGGAGTAGCGGTGTGCGGCTGTTGCTGCCTCGGGGCGGCTTCCGCCGTTGGGTATGCTGGCCGCGCCGCTTGCGCCCTGCCGGGCAGTCGGCGTGGATTCGTCCCGCAGCAGGTAACGTGGCCGTAACCTGGTTCGTGTATGATGAACGGCATTCTGGAAACCGCTGCGCGCTCAAGCGCGCCGTCAGCATCTGAGGAGTCATCGTGAGCCAGTCCGCCCTTCCCGATCAGCGTGTCATCGTCGTCGACTTCGGAGCCCAGTACGGGCAGCTCATCGCGCGGCGCGTGCGCGACCTGCACGTGTACTCCGAGATCGTTCCGTGCGACGTTTCCGCCGATGAGGTGCGTGCGATGGCGCCGGCGGCCATCATCTTCTCCGGCGGCCCGGCGAGCGTGTACGCCGAGGACGCGCCTACTATCGACCCGGGGATTCTGGAGCTGGGTATTCCCGTGCTCGGCTTCTGCTATGGCCAGCAGATTATGGCCGTGACGCTCGGCGGTGAGGTGGGGCACACTGAGAAGGGCGAGTACGGCCCGGCGCCGCTCACGCGTTGCGGCGAGAGCGCGCTGTTCGCGGACACGCCTGGCGAGCAGACCGTGTGGATGAGCCATCGTGACGCGGTGAGCCGCGTGCCCGAGGGCTTCACGGTGACGTCGCGCACCGACGTGTGCCCGGTGGCGTCGATGGAGTGCGCCGAGCGGCGCCTGTACGCGACACAGTTCCATCCCGAGGTGCGCCACACGGCGTTCGGCAACGAGTTGCTGGCGAACTTCCTCTTCGGCATCTGCGGGCTTGAGCCCGACTGGACGATGGACTCTATCATCGAGGACTCGGTGGCGGCCATTCGCGAGAAGGTGGGGGAGGATCGCGTCATCCTGGGGCTGTCCGGCGGCGTGGACTCGTCGGTGGTGGCGGCGCTGGGCGCGCGGGCCATCGGGCGGCAGCTCGTGTGCGTGTTCATCGACCATGGGCTGCTGCGCAAGGGCGAGCCAGAGGAGGTGGAGGCCATCTTCACCGAGCAGTTCGACGTGGACTTCATTCGCGTGGACGCGCGCGAGCGCTATCTGGAGCTGCTCGCTGGCGTGAGCGACCCGGAGGAGAAGCGGCGCATCATCGGCACGCAGTTCTGGAAGGAGTTCTTCGCCGTGGCGCAGCAGCTCG
>CANSQW010000131.1 GCA_947649215.1 uncultured bacterium
CGCACGGCGTGCGGACTCACGGTGGCCACCATCGCCGGCGTGCCGGCCGCGCGCACCGCAGCGGCCTGGGCGCCCACCGCCGGATCGTCCCCCGCCACGATGACGGCCATGTCATCGCGGCCGGAGGGCTCCACGACCCCGCGGTCCAGGTACTCGATGGTCACCCGCGTGTGCGCCCCGGCGCTCGCGAAGAGCGCGCGCACGTGCCCGGCCAGATCCCCCGGGGCGGTCTCGTCCACGTAGACGCTCACCGACAGCGGCGTGGCGGCCGCGGCGCCGGTGTCAGTCGCCGCCTTCAAGACGGCTGAGATGTCAATGGGTAGCTGCATAGGCGCCCTTCCTTCCTAACGCGTTGTGATGGGTGCAGACGGAGGCGATGAGCCCGAGCATGGCGAAGTTGACCATCATGAACGACGACCCATAGCTCACGAACGGCAGCGGAATGCCCGTGATGGGCATGAGCCCGCAGGTCATCCCGATGTTCTCGAGGATCTGGAACAGCCACATGCCCACCACGGCGCACACGATGAGCATGCCGAACAAGTCGTCGGCCGCGCGCGCGATGCGCAGCGCCACCACGATGAGCGCGACGTAGAGGGCGAGCAGCGCCATGACGCCCACGAATCCCAGCTCCTCGGCCAGGACGCAGAAGATGAAGTCGGTGGGGGCCTCGGGCAGGTAGCCGTAGGTGGCCTGGGTGCCGTTCAGGAGCCCCTTGCCGAACAGGCCGCCCGATCCGATGGCGATCATGGCCTGGGCCAGGTTGTAGCCGTCCCCCGACGTGTCGCCGCCCGGGTTGAGGAACACGAGCAGGCGGCTGCGCTGGTAGTTCTTGAGCAGGCGGTACTCGTAGACGCCCGGCGACTTCTCGTACTTGAGGAACTCGTCGATGACGAACACCGCCGCGATGGCCAGGATGCCGGCTATGAGCGTGACGATGAGGTAGCGCGGCTTGGCGCCGCCCATGACGAGCGTCACGGCGGAGATGAATAGGTACACGAGCCCCGTGCCCAGGTCGGGCTGGGTCATGATGCAGAGGAACGGGATGAGCAGCAGCCCGAGCACCTTGCAGTACTCGCGCGCATCGTCGAGCGTGCCGCCGTAGCGGGCCACGAGGCTCGCGGCGTACAGCACGACGGTCACCTTGGCGAACTCGCCGGGCTGCACCTGCATGCCGATCTTGATCCACGACTGGGCGCCCTTGGCGTTCACGCCGATCACCGGCAGGTGCGGCGAGAGGATGAGCACCACGTTGATGACGAGGAACACCATGGTCATGTTCGCCAGGCGCCGGTAGTCGAAGCGCCACAGCACCGCCATGGCCACCAGGCCGCCGGCCACGCCGGTCAGCTGGCGCGAGAAGCTGAAGTCGGCGTTGGTGGAGGTGGCCGACCAGCACACCACCAGCCCGTAGCCCACGAGCAGCACCGCCACCACGATAAACGGGATGAGGGGGCCCTCCACCCCCGGGCCCAGGCGCGAGGGACGCGAGGCGCGGGGCGCGACCGGGGCGCTGCGCACGGAGTTGATCTGGGGAAGCTCTGCCACGACGCCCTCCTAGTCCGTTCGCCCGGCGCTCGTGCCGTGGTACTCGACCGACTTGCCCGTCGACCCCGCCACGCGCTGGGGAGCCTCAAGCTCGGCGCCGGCGTCGGCCGCCATGGCCGCGCCGAGGAGCTTGGCCGCCACCGGCGCCGCCACCTCCGAGCCGCCGCCGCCCTGGTCGATGATGACCGTCACCACGTACTTCGGGTCGTCGTAGGGGGCGTAGGCCACGAACCACGCATGGTCGGCCGCGCCGCTGTTCTCGCCGGTTCCCGACTTGCCGGCCGCCTGGACGCCCGCCTCGGCGAACATCGTGGCCACCTTGTTGTTCTCGGTGATGACGCCGCGCAGGGCGTCGCGCACGTAGGCCAGGTGCGACGCGTTGGCATCCACCTCGCACACCACCTCGGGCTCGTAGGAGACCACCACCTCGTCGGCGGCGTTGCGCACCTCCTTGAGCAGGTGCGGGCGCATGATGCGGCCCGTCGCCACGCCGCCATAGGCGACGGCTATCTCAAGCGGCGTCACGAGCACGTAGCCCTGGCCGATGATCATGTTGGTAAAATCACCGCCACGCCACGGTATCTCGGAAGGCAGGTTGCGCCAGCGCTCCGCCTTCCACGCCGGGGTGGGGATGGTGCCGGCGGCCTCGTTGGCCAGGTCGATGCCGGTGGCCTTGTCCAGGTTGAAGCGCGCCAGGTAGTCTTGGAGCGCCGTCTCGGACACCTGGCCGGTGCCGGCCGGCCCATGGTCGAAGAACGCCTTGGCTATCTCGTAGAACACCACGTCGCACGAGTTCACGATGCCGCCGCGCAGGTCGAGCCCGCCGTGTCCCGAATGGTTCCAGCACATCTGCACGTCGCCCGATCCGAAGCCGTCCCACTTGCCCTCGCACACCCAGCCCGACGTGGGCGAGGCGAAGCCGTACTCGAGCCCCGCGAGCGACGTGAACGCCTTGTAGGTGGACGCCGCCGGGTACTGGCCGCTGATGACGCGGTTGTTGAGCGGGGCATGGGACTCCTCGCTCGTGTAGAGGTCCCAGATCTCCTGGGGGATGCCGCCGGTGAAGTTGGCGGGATCGAAGGTGGGATAGCTCGAGAGCGCCAGGACGGCGCCGTCGCGCACGTCCATCACCACGGCTGCCGCGGCCACGCCGCGGCCGCGCCCGATGACGCCGTCGGGCGCCACGAGGTCGGCGAGCGTCTTGTCGGCGACGTACTGGACGCGGGCGTCGATGGTCAGGCGCACGTCAGAGCCCTTGACGGCCTGCGTCTCGCTCACCACCTCGAGCGCGTTGCCGGCGGCATCGGCCAGCACGCGACGCTGCCCGTGGTCGCCGGAGATGACGCTGTCGTAGTAGGCCTCGACGCCGCTCTTGCCCACCGTGTCGGTGGCCTTGATCTCGCGGCCCTCCACCTTCGCCTTGAGCTCCTCCTCGGACGGCGGGCCGGTGTAGCCCAGCACGTGGGCCGCGAGCGCGCCGTAGGGGTACTCGCGCACCGTGCGCGTCTCCACCGCCACGCCGGGGAAGGCGTCGGAGTGCTCGGCGATGAAGGCCACGTCGCGCAGGCGCACGTCATCGGCTACCACGCGCTGGCTCTGCGCGCCGCCCGAGGAGTCCTGGATGCGCTGGCGCACGACGTTGGCCGGCACGCCGAGCACCGCCGAGAGGCGGCGCACCACGTCGCGGTCGTCCGCCACGTCGGCGTCGGCGAGCACCGTCTGGCTCGCGCGGTTCTTCACGAGCGGCGTGCCCTGGGCGTCGCAGATGAGGCCGCGGGGCGCCGGGGTGGACACGGTGGAGTAGAGGTTCTTCTCGGCGTCACGGGAGTAGTCCGACGACGAGAGCACCTGGAGGCTCCAGAGCTTGGCTGAGAGCGACCCGAACACGGCCGCAGCCAGCACGCCGAGGGCCACGAAGCGCCCGCGCAGGGCCTCGGAGGGCTTCTTCACCGCCGTCTGGCCGCGGGTAACGCGCACCTCGCCGTTCTTGGCGGAGAGGGCCTCTGAGGAGCTCTCGAAGGGCGAGCTGCCCACGCCCACGGTGTCGAGCTGCTGGAAGTCCTTGCGCGGGGTGGCCTTGGCGCCGCGCCGGTTGCGCACGATGACGACCGCCACGATGACGGCCACCACTATGAGGCCCGCGGCGATGGCCGCGATGATGGCTGCGATCAAGACCGCACCTCCTTAGCGCAGTTGAGACGACCCCGGGTGCTGCAGAGGCTGCCCGACCAGGAATCGCGCGGCGAGCGGGTAGACGACGAGCCCCACGACCGCGTCGTAGAGCGCGCAGGGCAGCGCGCGGTAGACGAGCGCGTCCACGAGCGAGCCGCCCGTGCCGAGGGCCAGCGCCAGCGCGCCGTAGAGCACCTGGGTCAGGAGCAGCGACGCCACGAGGATGGCCAGGGGCATGAACAGCGTGTCATTGTTGAGCGCCCCCATAGTCCGGGAAGCGGCAACTGTTACCAAGACGAGCAGAAAGGCCATCGAGCCCACCGCGCCGCCGCCCACCAGATCGTAGGCCATGCCCATCACGAAGGGCAGCACCGGGCCGGCGGACTGGGGCCGGGCCACGGCCGCCGCCAGGCAGTACACGGCGATGAAGTTGGGTTGGGCGGGGCCGATGGCCAGAGCCGGCGCCAGCATCACCTGGAGCGCCAGGGCGATGAGGGCGCCGAGAACCAGGGCGATGCGCTCGCGTCCGTCGGTCATGGGATCACGCACCCCCTTCCGCGTCGCCAGCCGGGGCCGAGCCCGCGCCGCCCGCTGCGGCCGGGGAGTCGGCCTTGAACACGACCATGACCTCCTCGAGCGCGCGGATGGACTCGCCCGGCGCCACGACGATGCGGCGGGTGGCGTCGCCAGCCGCCCCGTCCACGCGGGCAACCGTGCCGATGAGCAGGCCGCGGACGTAGCTGCCGCCCAGGCCGCTCGTGAGCACCACGTCCCCGACGGACACCGTCACATCAGCGCCGATGTTCTCCAGGTAGAGCAGGCCGTCGAGCGAGCCGCGGACGATGCCCTCGGCACGGCTCGACTGGATGAGGGCGGCCGCCCCCGAGGCCGGGTCGGACAGCAGGCGCACCGTGGACGAGCCCGGCGCCACGGCCACCACCTGGCCCGCCACGCCCGAAGGGCCCATGACGGTCATGCCCGTCTCCACGCCCTCGTCGGCTCCGGCGTCGATGGTGATGGTCTGGTTCCAGGCATCCGTCGAGCGCCCGATCACGCGCGCGCCCGTGCCCTCCAGGTTGTAGGCGTCCTTCAGGTTGAGCAGCTCCTGGAGCCGCTGGGCCTCAAGGCGGTACTCCTCGCCCTGGGCCACGGCGCGGCGCAGCTGCTCGTTCTGCTCGCGCAGCGCGGTGAGGGTGGACTCGTCGGCGCCGGCGTTCTCCGCCGCGTCGGCGGCCTTATCGAGGGCGGCGTCGGCCGCAGCGCCCGCGGTGCGCGCC
>CANSQW010000132.1 GCA_947649215.1 uncultured bacterium
GTCCCAGCGCTCTCGGCAGCCCAGGCGCTCGTCCAAACGCTCGCAGGCGCCGCGCGGGGCACGCTCACGCGCCGCGCAGCAGCCGTCGCCGCCGGCGTAGAGGTCGTCCACGAAGGACTGGGCGCGCGGGTCGAGGCAGGCGGTGAGCGCGCAGCAGGTGCGCGCCGGGGCCAGCGTGTCGAGCATGGCCTTCACCGACCGCCGTCCGCGCCACTCGTCCACCTGCACGGAGAAGGCGGCATCCACCACGCCCTCCGTCCCCAGGAGCGCCTCGATGGAGGGGCAGTGGAACATGATGCCGGCCACCGAGCAGCGGCCGTCCGAGAGCGTGCATGAGAAGTGGTTCTTGTCGGCGCCAACGGCCCGGCAGCTGGCGAGCGTGACGTTGCGCGCCAGGTAGGTGGGCACCGGGTTCTCCTGGCCGAAGGGCGCCAGCACGTCGAGCGCCTCCACGGCCGGCAGGGTGAGCTCCGAGAGCGTCACGCAGGCGTCCACGTCCACCCGGGGGTGGAAGTCGTCCTCGGGCAGGGCGTCCATGTAGGCGGCCAGCCGCTCCGCGAAGGCCGGCAGGTTGGCAGCCGGCACGGTGACGCCCACCGCCGCCTCGTGGCCGCCGAAGCGCGTGACCAGGTCGGCCGCCGACTCCACGGCGGCGAACAGGTTGACCGCGCCCACCGAGCGCCCCGACCCGCGCGCCTCGTCGCCGTCGATGGTGAAGAGCATGGCCGGCACCCCGTAGAGGTTGACGAGCCGGCTGGCCACGATGCCCTTGACGCCCTCGTGCCAGCCCTCGCCCCACACCACGAGCGCCCGCTGGCCGTGGTAGGCCTCCGCGGCGCGCGCCTTGGCGATCTCCGAGAGCTCGGCCTCGATGGCGCGGCGCTGGGCGTTCACCTCCTCCAGGCGCTCGGCGAGCGCGCAGGCGTCGGAGAAGCTGTCGGACATGAGCAGGTCGAGCGCGAGCGAGGCGTCGCCCATGCGCCCGGCGGCGTTGAGCCGCGGAATGAGCGAGAAGCTCAGGTTGGTGGCCGTGAGCGGGCCGGTGCAGCCGCAGGTGCCGATGAGCGCCGCGATGCACGGGCGCGGGTTCTCGTTCATGCGGGCCAGCCCCTCGGCCACGAGCGCGCGGTTCTCGCCGCGCATGGGCATGAGGTCGGCCACGGTGCCCAGGGTGGCCAGGTCGGTATAGGAGCGCCACAGGTGCGGGTAGCCGAAGCGCGCGCCGAGGATCTGCACGAGCTTGAGGGCCACGCCCACGCCGGCCAGGATGGCGCTCTCGCAGCGCTCGTCCATCTTCGGGTCGGCCACGGGCACGCCCTCGGGCACGAGCTCGGCGGCCTCGTGGTGGTCGGTGATGGCCACGGCCACCCCGTCGGCGACGATGGCGGCCACCTCCTCCTTGCAGGCGATGCCGCAGTCCACGGTGACGATGACGTCGGGCTCGAGCTCCTTCAGGCGCCCGTAGGCCGCCGCGGTGATGCCGTAGCCCTCCTCGAAGCGGCGCGGGATGAAGGGCGTCGCCTTGCCGCCGAGCGCGCGCAGCCCGCGGGTGAGCACGGTGGTGGCCGAGATGCCGTCCAGGTCGAAGTCGCCGAACACCACCACGTGACGCCGCTCGCGCAGGGCCTCCTCCAGCAGGTCGGCCACCTCCCCGATGCCGGGGATGTCGTAGGGATTGAGCCAGTCGCGGTCGAGCGAGGGCGAGAGGAACGCCCGCGCCTCCTCCACGCTGGCGACGCCGCGGGCGGCGAGGGTGGCGGCGATGAACCGCGGCAGGCCCAGGGCCTGCTGGAGCTCGGCCGTCCGCGCCGGGTCGGCGGCCCGAATGTTGAACTGTGCTGGCATGACGTGCGACCTACTTCATCTGCGGTGTGCTCTCTTCCTTGATCGCTGGCTATTTTCGCATAAACGACGGGGGCTGTCAGTTTGCGCGGGCATTTTCCCGGCATTTCGCGGGCGCGGTTCGTTACAATTCGGGGGCGAATTCCCGCTGCGGTGCGCGGGCCCCAGGGCCTGGCGCTACCGTGGCCCCAAACGATCCCCTATGGCTAGGAGGGAACCCATGGGAAACTGCCTCGTCGCGCAATCCGGCGGACCGACCGCCGTCATCAACGCCAGCCTCGCCGGCGTCATCCGCGCCAACCAGCTCAACCCCGTCTACGACCGCGTGCTCGGCGGCCTCAACGGCATCGAGGGCGTGCTCGAGGGGCGCCTCTACGACCTGACCGAGCTGCCGGCCCGCGAGTTGGAGCTGCTGCGCCAGACGCCGTCATCGGCGCTCGGCACCTGCCGCTACAAGCTCAAGCGCGGCAACGACGCCGACTACCGGCGCCTCGTGGAGGTCATGGACGCCCATGACGTGGACGTGATGTTCTACATCGGCGGCAACGACTCGATGGACACCGTCGACGCGCTCTCGGAGTGGGCAGCCGCCACCGGGTGCGCCAAGCGCTTCGTGGGCATCCCCAAGACGGTCGACAACGACCTCGTGCCCGTGGACCACTGCCCCGGGTTCCCGAGCGCGGCCAAGCTGGCCTGCCAGGTCACCCACGCCACGCGGCTCGACTACGACGCCTACACGCGCCCCGAGGTGTTCGTGCTGGAGACGATGGGCCGCGACGCCGGCTGGCTGGCCGCCAGCTGCTGCGCCTCGGGCGACGTCGACCTGCTGCTGCTGCCCGAGGTGCCCTTCGACCGCGAGGCGTTCCTCGCCCAGGTGCAGCGCAAGATGGATGAGACGGGCTCGTGCTACATCGTGGTGTCCGAGGGCGCGCGCTACGCCGACGGCACCTACCTCTCCGCCGGCGAGGCGGCCAACGACGGCTTCGCCCACGCGGTGCTCGGCGGCGCGGCGCTCACGCTCAAGCAGATGATCGTGGACGCGGGCATCGCCCCACGCGGCGTGGTGCAGGACCTCTCGCGCGCGGCGCGCTCGTCCAACTTCGCGCAGTCGCTCGTAGACATGACGGAAGCCTACGAGCTGGGCATGAGCGCCCATATGCGTTCGGCCGACCCGGCGTTCACCGGCATGGTGGTGGGCGTGGAGCCGCGCGCCGACCTGGACGCGCCCTACGACGCGCGCTTCTTCGCCGGCCCCGCGAGCGAGTTTGCCAACTACGTGCGCCAGTTCCCGGCCGCGTGGATCCTGCCCGACTACCAGGGCGTCACCGACGAGGCGCTCCGCTACTTCCGCCCCCTCATCGAGGGCGAGCCCAAGCTCGTCTACGAGGGGGGCATCCCCGCCACCGTGGTTCCGTTCAACCGGCGCTAGCGCCCTGTCCGCGAAAACGGCCCGCCCCCGTGAGGGCGGGCCGTTTTTTGCGCGGCGCTCCCCCATGGGCGGCGCCGCGCAGAGCTCGCGGCCAAAGTGGCCAAAATCGACGGTTTGACGACAGTCCACCCGGCGCCTGCCAAGCTGTTGAGGTAAAAGCCCTGGTCGCGAAGGGCCGCGGGCGGCAGCTGCGCGCCGAAAGGAGCACGCGGGGCGAGATTAGCCGCCTTTTCGTCGTCAAACCGAACATTTTGGCCATTTTGGCCCCGCGTTCCGCACAGCTACGACCGCCAAGCCGCGAAGGCGTCGATCAGCGCAGCTCCACCAAACTCGCCGCGACGCGCTCCTCAAGCGCCTTCTGCTGGGAGGCGGCCAGCAGATCGGAAGTGCGCACCACGCACGTGCCGTAGACGGCATGGGAGCCCGAGGCCAGCAGACCACCGTCGAGGATGGCGAGGTACTCGTCCCGGCGCCGCGCGTCCTCCTCGGTGGCAAACACCTCCACAGCCCCGCCGCCGTCGCAGCCGCCGCCCACGATGTGCGTGTGTCCCTCGGTGCGATAGACCGACGACTGATCCACGAGGTCGGAGGAGAAGTACACCGTAGCCGTGTACCCTCCGGCCTTCCCCAGCTTGCCATTGGGGTCGTTGCCCTCGGTTACCGCCTCGACGGCCGTAACGTTCGGCAGGCCGGTCAGGCGCTCTATCACAAACTGTTCGCTTGGGTTGGTTATCTGCCCAAGCTGGGCGATGCTGTCGGCAAGCTCGCTTTCGGCAGACGCGAGGGACTCCATGACCGCGCCGTAGTCCCCCATCGCGTCCACGAGCCGCGCGGCCTCGTTTATCTCGTCTGTGGACGCGGGCATCTCGGGAGCGGCCTGGCGCGCAGCCTGGGCCTCCCCGATACGCTGGCTCGCACGCTCGAGCAGCGTCTCGTCAAGGGGCCTCTCGCCCGAGGAGGCCAGGGCTTGGAGCGACCCTCCTGCTCCTCATTCCAACTATTGGCTTCATATTTGAAGTCATTCACGTTAGTATAGACCATAGCCTTTAGGCCATGGACGCCAGAGAGAAAAGAGCGGCGATGGGGGTTGCCATCCGCCGGCGACGCGAGGAGCAGGGGCTCTCGCAGCAGCGGCTTGCCCTCATGATGGGCAGCAGCAAGTCGCACATCTGGCGCATCGAGACCGGGCGGGTGTCCGTCGGCATCGACGACCTCATCCGCATCGCCGACGCGCTCGACGCCCGCGTGGGCGACTTCATCTCGTTCTAGCCACCTGGCACGGCTGCCCCCCGGCCCGAAGGACGCTGCCGCTGCGTGCGGCGGCAGCGCTTGCCCCCCCTAATCGCGCAGGCCCTCCCAGTGGTCGGGCGGCAGGGCGCCGGCGCCTTCCTCGACGGCCTGGGCCACGGCGACGGCCGCGACCCGAAGCGCTGCCGGATCGAGCTCCACGCCGCCCTCCGGATCGATGAACGCCCTGAGCTCGCCGTCGGCCAGCGCGTTGGCGGCGCAGTCGAGCACGTGGTCGCACAGGCGCCGGTACGCAGCGCGGCCCGCCATCTCGGACACGGGTCCCTTGTCGAGGTAGAACCCGCCGGTCATGCGGCCGATCAGCCACGCCAGCTCCCCGGCCGCCACGCGCGCCGCGGGGGCGGCCGCAGGGAAGCGCGCGACGGCCGCCCAGCGCGCCGGCGCACCTTCTTCCCCGCCC
>CANSQW010000133.1 GCA_947649215.1 uncultured bacterium
GGAGGTCGGCCATCTCCACGAGCGCGTCGTCGAAGTCGCGGTTGCCGTAGACGGCCACCGGCACGGCCGCCGCGCCGCCGCCCTTGACGTTTTCCAGCAGCTCGGCCAGCACGCGCGGCACGCGGCCGGCGTAGACGGGATAGCCGATCACGGCCACGTCCCCCTCCCCCAGCTCCAGGCTGAAGCCCGCGCGGGCCTCCGGCTTGGTCAGGTCGACGTCGAGCGCCTCAGCGCCCAGCTCGGCCATGCCCTCGGCCACGGCAAGCGCCGTCGTGCGGCTCGTGTGCGTGGGACTGAAGTAGATGACCGCGAGCTTTCCCTCCATGGAGCCCTCCCTCCCGGCGGCTCACGCCGCCCTCGTCTTCTCCGATGCTCCCATTGTACGCCTGGTCGCGCCAGGCAGCCAACGGGCAAGGCGCCGGAAAAAAGCAAGGCGCCCGGGGCACAGGCCCCGGGCGCCGATACGTCAGGCGAGTGCCAGGCGAGCTACTCGTCGAGCGCCGCGGCGATCTCGTCGGTGATGTCCATGGTGTGGTAGACGCTCTGCAGGTCCTCGAGCTCCTCGAGCTTGTCGATGAGGCGCATGACCTTGCGCGCGTCCGACACGGAGACGGCGGTGGGAGTGGTGGGCTCCATGGTCATCTCGGCGCCCTTGGTCTCGATGCCCTGCTCCTCGAGGGCCTTCTTGACGGCCATGAGGTCGGTGGGGACGGTGTAGACGATCCACTCGTCCTCGGCGTCCTCGTAGTCATCGCCGCCGGCCTCGGCCACGGCGAGCATGAACTCCTCCTCGTCGGCCGCGGCGCCGTTGGGGCCGATGGGGTTCTTCTTGTCGCCGGTCTCCACCTGCTTGGGGACGACGATCTGGCCCTTGCGCTCGAACTGGAACGCCACGGAGCCGGAGGTGCCCAGGCTGCCGCCCGCATGGGAGAAGGCGCTGCGCACGTCGGCGGCGGTGCGGTTGCGGTTGTCGGTCAGCGCCTCGCAGTACACCGCGACGCCAGCCGGGCCGTAGCCCTCGTAGACGACCGTCTCGTAGTTGGCCGCGTCCTTGCCGCTTCCGAAGGCCTTGTCGATGGCCGTCTTGATCTTGTCCTTGGGCAGCGAGTAGCCCTTGGCCTTCTCGATGGCCGCGGCCAGCGAGGCGTTGTTGTCGGGGTTGGGGTCGCCGCCCTCCTTCGCCGCCACGGTGATGTTGCGCGACAGCTTGGAGAAGAGGGCCGAGCGCTTAGCGTCCTGCGCGGCCTTGCGGTGCTTGGTGGTTGCCCATTTTGAATGCCCTGACATATACGATCCTTCCGAAGGGGTAGATTCCAGCCGTCTATATTAGCACAGGCCAGGCAGCCGGAGCGGTTTTTCTCAGGAAGCACGCCTAGCGGATCTGGACGACGTACATCACGTTGGTGGGGGTGGTGCCGTGATAGGCGCTGCCGAGGAGCTCCTCGGGGCTCGTATCAGGATCGCCCGCGGTGAACACCGCCAGGTCGCCCGGGGCCACGAAGCCGCGCTCCATGATGGCCACGCGCGCCTGGTCGATGACCTGGCGCATGTCGCCGTGCACGTCGTCATGCAGGGGCGTCACGCCCCAGGAGAGCTGCATCTGCCGCATGACGCGCGGAGACGGCGTCACCGCGTAGATGGGCATGCGCGGGCGCAGGTTGGAGATGAGGCGCGCCGTGCGGCCCGACATGGTGGGGGCCACGATGCAGGCGGCGCCGAGCGTCTCGGCCGTCTGCACGGCGGCCAGGCCCACGGCCATCGACACGCGGGCGTGGGTGCGCTCGCGGTCGGGGAAGCGCTCGTCGAACAGGCGCGGCTCGGTCTCCTCGGCTATCTCGACCATGGTGCGCACGGCCTCGACCGGGTACTTCCCCATCGCCGTCTCGCCCGAGAGCATCACGCAGTCGGTGCCGTCGTAGATGGCGTTGGCCACGTCGGCCACCTCCGCGCGGGTGGGGCGCGGGTTGCGGATCATCGAATCGAGCATCTGGGTGGCCGTGATGACCGGCTTGGACTCGCGGTTGCACGCGCGGATGATCTTCTTCTGGATGTGCGGCACCTTGTGCTCGGGCACTTCCACGCCCAAGTCCCCCCGGGCCACCATCACGCCATCGGCCTCCTGGATGATGGAGTCGATGTTGCGCACGGCATCCGCGTTCTCCACCTTGGCGATGACGCGGATGTCGCCGCCCCCGTTGGCGGCCAAAAAGTCGCGGATCTCGCGCACACCGGCGCCGTCGCGGATGAAGGAGGCGGCCACGTAGTCGACGCCCTGCTCGATGCCGAAGAGCAGGTCGGCGCGATCCTTATCGGTCACGGCGGGCAGCGGCACAGACACGCCGGGCACGTTGACCGACTTGCGCTCGCCGAGGACGCCCGCGTTCTCCACGGTGCAGAAGACATCGGGGCCCTCCACCGACTCGACCCGAAGGCCGATGAGGCCGTCGTCGAGCAGGATGAGGTCGCCCGGCGCCACGCAGCCCGGCAGCTCAGGCGCCGACTGGCTCACGCGGAAGGAGTTGCCCTCCACCTCGTCGGCGGTGAGGATGAGCGGGTCTCCCGCACCCAGGCGCACCGGCGCGCCACCGGCCAGGCGGCCCGTGCGGATCTCAGGCCCCTTGGTGTCGAGCATGACGGCCGTCGGCGCGCCGAGCGCCTGGCGGACGCGGCGGACGCGCGCGATGCGCTCCGCGTGCTCGGCGTGGGAGCCGTGGGAGAAGTTGAGCCGCGCCACGTCCATGCCGGCGCGGATGAGGGCGGAAAGCGTCTCCTCGTCGTCCACGGCCGGGCCCATGGTGCAGATGATCTTCGTGCGCTTGGTCATGGCGCTCCCCTTCCCAACGGCATCTCGCGCCCGCTCGGGCGCGCTTGGGGCCATCATAGCAAGAAGCACCCCGCAGGTTTCCCCGCGGGGCCAAACGCAGCAGGTTGGTTACCTAAGGCCGCGCCCGCGTCACCGCAGGCGCGTGGCGGCGGTGGAGGCGGACAGCCCGGAACCGGGGGGGGGGCAGCCTGCGGGCCGGCGTCCCTAGGCCTCCTCGCGCAGCCACAGGCCCGTCTTGCCGCCATCCTTCTTGAGCAGGCGCACGTCCATGATCTCCATGCCGCGGTCGACCGCCTTGCACATGTCGTAGACGGTCAGGCACGCCACCGACGCCGCCGTGAGCGCCTCCATCTCGATGCCGGTCTTGCCGGTGACGCCGCAGGTGGTGGTCACGTGGATGCCCACGCGGCCGTCGGCGCGCTCGCCCGCGCCTACCGCGGCGCACTCCACCTTCGCCTTGGTGATGTTGAGCGGATGGCACATGGGGATGAGCTCGCTCGTGCGCTTGGCGGCCATGACGCCGGCTACGCGCGCGCAGGCCAGCACGTCGCCCTTGGCGGCGGAGCCGGTGGTGATGAGCTCGAGCGTGGCGGGGTTCATGGCGATGAAGCCCTCGGCCACGGCCACGCGCTCGGTGTCGGCCTTCTGCGACACGTCCACCATGCGCACGTCGCCCTGCTCGTCGATGTGGGTCAGCTGCTGGTCGGTCATGGTCTCTCTCCTCGTAATCTTCACGGCAGCGTGGTACAATGCGTTCGCCGGCGAAGCCCGTCCGTGGTCAAACGGTAGGCGGGCGACGCAGGTCTAGGAATGAAGTGACCGATGCCCGTCGGTCACTTTTTTTCTCCCTTCGTCATCCGTTATCGCTTATATTCCTTCCACAGCATGAGCACGAACCCCGCTATGGTTGCCAAGGCGGCAAGGGCATAAAGGATTTCAAGAACCATGTTCATAGGCGCCACCTCCTTCGAGAAGAGGCACCGCCCGCAATCGGACTTCGCCGGCGCGGGCCATGCTAGCACAGCCCGCGAATGACCTTGTAAACCGGCGTTTACGTTTTCCTCTTTCTCCTTCTTATCCCCCGATCTGGGACATGCCGCGCTCGGTGCCCACCTTGTCGTGGTGCTCGTCGGGCTTGGCGCCGAGGGCCTCCCTGAGGACGGCGCGCACCGCCTCCTCGCCGCCGTCGCGCAGGGCCGCGCGCACGTCGAACTCCTCATCAGAGAACAGGCAGGGGCGGATCTTGCCGTCGGCCGTCATGCGCAGGCGGTTGCACTCGCTGCAGAAGTGGCGCGACAGCGGCGAGATGAAGCCGACCGTGCCCTGCGCCCCGGGGAACTGGAAGTAGCGCGCCGGGCCCCAGCCCACGGGCTTGGAGCCGCCGGCCGGCACGAGCGCGGGCAGGCCCGCGGCCGCGGCCCGCTCGTTGATGAGGTCGAACAGCTCCTCGCTGGGGATGACGTCCTTCTTGCCCCAGCCGCAGCCGTCTGCGCCGGCCGAGTCGCCCACGGGCATGTACTCGATGAAGCGCACGTGCAGCGGCCGGTCGAGGGAGAGCCGCGCGAAGGCGAGGAAGTCCTGGTCGAGGCTCTTCACCGTGACGGCGTTCACCTTCACGGGGTTGAGCCCGGCCGCAAGCGCCGCGTCGATGCCGGCCAGGGCGTCGTCGAGGTTGCCGCAGCGCGTGACCATGCGGAACTGCTCGGCGTCGAGCGTGTCGAGCGAGATGTTCACGCGCGAGAGTCCCGCCTCCTTCAGGTCGTCCACCATCTGGGGCAAAAGCACGCCGTTGGTGGTCATGGAGACGTTCTCGATGCCCGGCATGGCGCAGATGGAGCGCACGAGGCCCACCACCCCCTTGCGCACGAGCGGCTCGCCGCCGGTGAGGCGCACGTTCTTGATGCCGAGCCCCGCGGCGATGCGCACGAGCTCCTCGATCTCCTCGATGCGGAGGATGTCGTCGTGGCTCATCTGCGTCACGCCGTCGGCGGGCATGCAGTAGATGCAGCGGAAGTTGCAGCGGTCGGTCAGCGACAGCCGCAGGTAGTCGATGGTCCTGCCATGGGCGTCCTTCATGGGGCACCCTCCGTTCTCCGCGTCGGCCGGCCAGGGCGCAGGGCCCGGCGGCCCGCCGCCCCGAAGGCGGCGCTCCTC
>CANSQW010000134.1 GCA_947649215.1 uncultured bacterium
AGGTGCTGGGCCAGGGCAATATGCTCATGGTGACCGCCTCGGGCACCGCCGTCACGGTGGAGCCGGCCTAGGGCTGCGGCGCCTGCACGCGCCGAGGCGAAATTCGGTCAAAACGTTCGAAATTCCGAGGGAGGAGGGGCCTTGAGGGCCCCTCCTCCTGCGTTTGGGGCGGCCCGGCCATGCGCGACCTGGGAAGACGCGCGGCCTGATGGGCGCCGAAGCGGGGAGCGCCTCGGAATTTCGAAGCAAATGGCCAGAATCGGCCGACTCTCTAGCGCGCGTCGCGCCTGCCGGGCTTGACGGGGCAGCCGCCGTCGGCCCGGCCGTCCTCCGTGGCTCCCTCCGGGTCGCCGTCCTCGCCCGTGAAGGCGCTCGCGATGTGCGAGGGGTCGAGCCCGTAGAGGCGCGCCACGCGGGCGGCGTCGCGGCGGTGGCGCTCGCGCTGGAGGCGGTAGTGGTCGCGCAGGATGGGCCCGACGCGCCGCGGCTCGTGGCGGATCTCGCGGGCGGCGGCCACGGGCTCGGCGTCGATGGTGCGCATGGTCACCGACGCGAGCAGCGGCATGATGAGCACGGTGATGCCGCCGGCCGCCACGAGCACCGACGCGGTGCCGGCCTCCAGGGCGTTCGCGCTCACGGCCACGGCGGTGACGGCCACGATGAGCGGCAGCGCCGTGGTGCAGTAGAGCGCCACGGTCAGGCGGCTGCTCGCGCCCATGCCGGCGGCGTCCGGGTCGCGCCGAAGCGCCACGAAGACGGGCACCGCGCGCACGAGCAGGAGCAGCACGATGAAGCCGACCAGCAGAAGCGGCTGGTCGAACACGGCCGCCATATCGATGCGCGCGCCGGACACGATGAAGAACAGCGGGATGAGAAACCCGTGCCCGATGGAGCTGACCTTGCGCTCCAGGCTGGCCGAGCCCTCCGGCAGCACGAAGCGCAGCACGAAGCCGGCGGCAAAGGCGCCGAGCACGATGTCGAGGTCGAACACGGCTGAGATGGCCGTGAGCCCCACGAGCAGCACCATCACCGCGCGCACCGCCATCTGCGAGTTGGTGTCGGCGTTGCGCTCGACGAAGCGGTAGACGAAGCCGCCGGCCCTGCGCGCCATCCGCGGGATGACGGCGGCCGCCACGGCGATGGCCGCGAAGAGCGCGAGGATAAGCACGGTCAGCCATTCCGCGCGGGTGGAGAGCAGAAGCGTCATGGCGAGGATGGGGCAGAGCTCGCCCCAGGTGCCGTAGGCGAGCACCGCGCGCCCGACGGGCGTCTCGACGACGCCGCGCTCCTGGAGGATGGGCAGGAGCGTGCCGATGGCCGTGGTGGTGAGCGCGATGGCCACGGCGATGCCGTCGATGTGGCTCGCCGAGAACGGCGTCCAGAGCATCACCGCGCCGAAGGCGAGGCCGAGGGTGACCGCCCAGGTGGCAAGCCCGCGCCGCCCCTGGCGCCCGGTGAGGTGCGCCGGGTCTATCTCATAGCCCGCCAGCAGGAAGAGGAACCCCAGGCCCAAATCGGACAGAAGCGCGATGGCGTCGCTCGTGGAGACGATGCCCGCCATATGCGGCCCGGCCACCATGCCGGCGATGAGCAGGAGCACCGTATCGGACACGGGCTTGCCGGGGATGGACTGGGCGATGAGCGGGCACAGGAAGGCCAGCAGCGTGATGAACGCGAGCGAGGTCAGGTCTGCCACGGGAATCCTCTCAGGTTGCGTCGCGCGGCCACGTTACCGCTTGGCGACGGAGCGTCACGCGCGCATCGCCCGTGCTAGACTTCGAGGCGAAGGCGGCTTCGCGGCGCTCGGCCTTACCCTACCACAGGCCCGGGCCTGGCGGCGAGGAGGGTTGCGAGGGCGTCACGCGGCGGGGGACAGTCGTTTCCGGGAAGGGAGGTGGCCCCGTGTCGAGGCATCGGAAGGGCGGCCGGGCCGCGCGCCTGGCGCGCCGGCTCAAGCTCGCCAGCGCGTCCGAGCTCAAGCGCCAGACCTTCTACGCCCTGGAGAACGCCTCGCGGGGGCATCTGGTGGCGAAGGCGGTCGGCTTTGCCCTCTTCGCCCTCATCGTGGCCAACGCCGTCATCGTCTTCTTCTCGGCGGAGCCGGGGCTCGACCCGGTGGCCGCCTGGGTCATCGCGCGGTTCTACACGTTCTCCACCATCTGCTTCGGCCTCGAGTACCTCGCGCGCATCTGGATCGCCGACTTGGCCTTCGGAGACGTGTCGCCCTGGCGCGCGCGGCTGCGCTACGTCTGCTCGCCCCTCGGCGTCATCGACCTGCTCTCGTTCATGCCCAACCTGGTGGCGTGGTTCGTGCCGGTGACGCCGCAGCTGCATGACGCGGTCAACGTGCTGCGCCTCGTGCGCCTCATCAAGATATCGCGCTACATGCGCGGGCTGCGCACCATCGGGCGCGTGCTCTCCAAGCGCAAGCACGAGATAGTGGCCTCGTTTCTCGTCATCGGCCTGCTCGTGGTGGTGGCGAGCATCCTCATGTACGAGATCGAGAGCCCGGTGCAGCCCGACGCGTTCAACAGCCTGCTCACGGGGCTGTACTGGGCGGTGGAGACGGTGACGGGCACCGGCTACGGCGACATCGTGCCCGTGACGGTGCCGGGGCGCATGGTGGGCTCGCTCGTCATGCTTTTGTCGGTGGCGCTCGTGGCCATCCCCGGGGGCATCTTCGCCGCCGGGTTCGTGGCGGAGTTCCAGAACGCGAGCCTGCGCAAGATCGAGCGCGACGAGCGTCACGCCAGCCGCCCGGCGCCGAAGGCGTCCGCGGCAGGCGGCACGGCAGGCGAGGAAGAGCCCGACGGCGAAGATGCCGGGCCGACGGAGGGGGAGGGGTAATCCCGCCTGCGGCGCGCAGACGCGCCCGGCCGGCCTCGCGTCGCCCGGCGCTGGGGGGCAGGCGACGCGCTACAGCAGCGTCTCGGGCGTGGGGCCGTCGGCCTCGGGCGCGGCCAGGTAGGCCACAAGGTCGTCCCAGACGCGGGCCGCCACGGCCACGCCCTCCTCGTAGAGGGCGAGCAGCTTGGCCTGGTCCTTCTCCATGCTCGCCACCTCCACCGGCCGCTCGGGGCGGATGACGAAGGCGCGTCCCTGCTCATGGAGGCGGTCGACGCCGCGGCTTGTGCGGTTGTACTCGAAGTGACGGTTGGCCAGCCGGTCGAGGAACCACGGGTAGTCGGCGAAGCGGCGGTCGAGCACCGGCATGAGCTTGTTCGGCCCCTTCACGTACGAGGCGTCCTGGGTGCACACGACGATGTGCTTGCGCGCGCCGGTGGCCATCGAGTAGGTGATGGGGATGGAGTCGCACGTGCCGCCGTCGAGCAGCTGCTTGCCGCCGATGGTGACGATCTCGCTCACGAGCGGCATGGACGACGACGCGATGAGGTAGGGCACGTCAGCGCGCGCGTCGGTGATGCGGTGGTAGTCCGCCTCGCCGGTGACCAGGTTGCTCGCCACCGTCACGAGCTCCATGGGGGAGGCGTCGAAGGCGTCGTAGGGGAAGGGGTCGAGCGCGTTGGGGATGGCGTCGAAGCTCATCTCTCGACCGAAGGCGTTGCCCGTGCGCACGAAGCTCTTGAGCGACAGGTAGCGCCAGTCGGTGCAGTACTTCAGGTTGATGTAGCAGCCGCGGCCGGCCTGGCCCGCCACGTAGTTGTAGCCCATGAGCGCGCCGGCCGACACGCCGATCACCCGCTCGCAGAACAGGCCCCGGTCCATGAAGTAGTCCAGCACGCCGGCGGTGAACAGCCCTCGCATGGCGCCGCCCTCAAGCACGAGGTTGGCGCGGGTCAGGTCGTGCCCGCGCCAGGCTACGGGAAAGTCCACCTCCGCGCGGGGGTAGTCGGCCTCTATCTCTTGGGTAAGCGTCAGGGAATCCATGGTCGTCCTCTCGATTTGGTAGCCATTATAGTTCAGTTTTATGCCATTGCGGGAACGCCGGCGAAACGCTTGGAAGGCGGAGCCTACAATGGATTCCCAAGGCGAGCCGCGCTCCCGGGCGGCTCTGAACGCACAGCTCGCTGTCCATCAACCTGCAAGGAGGCAGTCCCATGAGCGAAGTCATCTCTTCCGCTGATTTTTCGTCTAAGGTGCTCGAGGCGCCGGGCAAGGTGCTCGTCGACTTCTTCGCCACCTGGTGCGGCCCGTGCCGCATGCTGGCGCCCGTCCTCGACGAGGTGGCGGCCGAGAACCCCGCCGTCAAGGTGTACAAGGTGGACATCGACCAGAGCCCTGACGTGGCCGCGCGCTACGGCGTGACCTCCGTGCCCACCCTCATCGTGTTCGAGGGCGGCCAGGTGGCCAAGCAGACCGTCGGCGCCCAGCCCAAGCAGAACCTCCTGGCCCTGCTGAACGCCTAGCCTGCCAGCATCCCGTCGAAGCGCCCGGGCGTGCGCTCGGGCGCTTTTGTAGAGTAAGGAGCACCCATGGACCTCAACACGTCGGGCGACGCGCTCGCCCGCGAGCCGGAGGCGGTCGATTTGGCGGTCATCGGCGCCGGCCCGGCCGGCATGACCGCGGCCCTCTACGGCGCGCGCTCGGGGCTTTCCACCCTCCTGTTCGAGCGGCTCTCGCCGGGCGGGCAGGTGGCCACCACCGAGCATCTGGAGAACTACCCGGGCTACGCTGACTCCACGAGCGGCTTCGACCTGGCCATGAAGATGCACGAGCAGGCCTCCTCCTTCGGCGTGCGCACGGTCTCCGAGGAGGTGACGGGCGTCGATCTGTCCGTCGAGCCCAACCTCATCACCACGCCTTTCGGCTCCTACCGCGCCCGCACGGTCATCGTGGCCACGGGCGCCGTGCCGGCCCAGCTGGGGCTCGCCCACGAGGATGAGCTGCGCGGACGCGGCGTGTCCTACTGCGCGACCTGCGACGGCAACTG
>CANSQW010000135.1 GCA_947649215.1 uncultured bacterium
CGTATACCTCGTGCGGGCCGTCGACGGCGTCGAAGGTGACGCCGCCCTTGTCCACCCGGTCGGGCCGCGGCTCGCCGTCCACCCATACCATCAGCGGGGGCTTGCCGTCCTCCCCCTTCCAGGTGACCGTGTGGCTGCCGCCCTCGGGCACGTGCACTGGCGGGTTGACCTCGCCCTTGCCGGAGCCCTCCGTCGTGATCTCGTGGTAGCCCGCCGGCGGCTTGTCGGGCAGGTTCTCGGGCGGCGCGGCGCGCAGCACCACGCGCACGGAATGGTCGGCGGCGATGTCGTCGAAGGTGAGCCTGCCGTCAGCCGGCACGGGCACCTCCTTGCCGTCCACGTAGACGGCCGCCACCTCGCTGCCCTCCGCGACCGTCCAGGTGACGGTGTGGCTCGCGCCCTCGTCTACCGTGACGGCCTCGGAGATGGTGCCCGAGCCGCCGCTGATGGACGTGCTCACGCGGAAGCGGTCGGTTGCGTCGGGGTCGGCCACGCTGAACACCACGTGCACCTTGTGGTCGGCGCGCACGCCGGAGAAGGTGAAGCTGCCGGGCGCCGCCTGGGCGCGTGCCCTGCGCAGCGGCGAGGCCAGGCTCGCGGTGGTCGGCGCGCCTACCAGGTCGGGGCGCTCGATGCCGTCCACCACGACGCGCAGCACCTCCTCGTCGGCATCAGCCTCCCACGTCACCGTGTGGGAGCCGTCGTAGGCGACGCTCGCGGACTTGCCGGCGGTGCCGTTGCCCTCGCAGGTAACGTCGATGGAGTAGTAGCCGGTCACCTCCAGCTTGTCGGCCGGCTGCACCGAGACGACCACGCGGTGGTTGGCCGTGATGTCGTCGAAGGTGACGCTCGTGCCGGTGAGCAGATCGTCGCGCGGCACGCCGTCCACGTGCACCGACGCCACGCGCCAGCCGGCTGCGGCCGCCCACTCCACGGTGTGGCCCGAGGTGTGCGCCTCCAGGTTGCGCATGGAGCCGGTGATGGTGCCCGGTCCGCCGTAGATGGAGGTCTCGATGGCGTAGAGGTCGTCGCGCGCCTTCTCCTCGGCCGAGAGCACCACCTGCACCTGGCAGTTCTTCTGGATGTTCGCCACGTTGAGCGTGCAGCTGGCACCGGATACGGCGTACTCGGACGGGTCGAGCACGCGGTTCACGCCGTCCTGCGTGAACACCACCTTCTCGATGAAGTAGCCCGCTGCGGCCGTCCAGGTGACGTCGCGGTCGGCACCGGCCTTGACGGTGGCGGAGGGCGAGATGCTGCCCGCGCCGCCGACGAGCGAGGTGGAGAGCAGAAGCGAGGGATCGACAGGATCGCCCGGGTCGGGCGGCGTGGCGTCCTCGTCGGCGAAGGTCACCTCCACCACGTGGTCGGCGCGCACGTCGGCAAAGGCCTGGAACGCAGGCGCCGGGGTCTCCGGGGTGCCGGGGTCGCGGTCGAGCTCCTGGGCGGCCCGGTCGTAGACGAGCACGCCGTCCACCACGACGCGCGTCACGCGGGCATCCGCATCGGGGTTCCACTCCACCCGGGCATCGGCCCCGCCGCGCACCACCTGGGTGCCGCTGATGGTGCCCGGCCCGTGCAGGATGGTGGCTATGGTGTAGAGGTCCTTGGCCGTGCGCACCTCCACCGCGTGGTTCGCGGCGATGGCGCGGAAGGTGATCGACGCATCGGCAGCCGCGTAGGGCTGGCCGTCCACGAGCACCTCGGTCACCCGGTAGCCGGGGGCCACCGTCCAGGTGACGTCGGCCGAGGATCCCTTGAGCGCGTTGGCCGTGGGCGTGATGAACGAGACGCCCTCGTCGCCCTTGGTGGCGATGCGGAAGACGTCCTGGTCGGGATCGGGCTTGCCGCCCGGCTCGTCGGAGGTGGCGGGGTCGTCCTTCGCAAAGGTCACCATCACCGCGTGCCCGACGCCGGCGATGGGCAGGGTGAGCGAGCCTGCGCCCAGCAAATCGTCGCGCACCACGCCGTCGACCACCACGGTCGACACGCGCCAGCCCGGATCGGGCGTCCACGTGACCTGCGCGCTGCCGTCGGCGTCGAAGAGCCCGGTGGGCTCATGCTGGCCGGTCACCTCGACGGCACCTGAGCCTTGCCACGCCGCCTCCACGGGGAAGCGCGACACATCCGAGGAGGTCTTGGTCTCCACGAGCCCGAGGTCCTCGATGACGAAGTCCTGGTGGACGTCGCCGTCCTCGTCGATGAACGCGCCCCTGAGGGCAGCCTGGTTGGCATACTCCTTGTAGGTATCGGTTCCCTTGGCCGTGCCCTCGAAGATGATCTCGAAGTACCCGCCCGGCTTGATCTTGTTCATCTTGGCGTTCTCAGGCGTGACCACCGTGATGGCCTCATCGCTCACCTCGGCTACCGACAGCTCGAAGTCGGGAAGCGGATTGCCCGCATCATCCTGGGCATAGCCTGAGTAGTAACGCGCGGTGATGACGGCACCTGCCTCGCCGTCGCGGAAGATGTGCGCGAACGCCGGCGCCTTCACCACGATGGAGGCATTCTCCAAGCCGAGGTAGGTACCGTCCTTCGAAACGTTGACCGCCTGCACCGTGGCCTTGAGGCGGTCGCCCGCCTGGGCGTAGTCGGTCTTGAGCTCGTAGTCGGCATCGGCGGTTGAATACTGCCGGGTGAGGTTGGTGATGGTGAGGGAGGTCTCGAACGTCGGCGTGAGGATGTCAGCCGCCAGCCCGAGCGCGCTTAAGATGGTGGGCGCGCTGGAGGTGGAGACGGTGGCGGTGACGCCGCTCTCACCGCCCGTGAGAACCTTATTAGCGGTGCTTCCGTAACGGAGGCGGTCAAGGTCGACAAGGGTGAGGTCGGTATTGTAGACGGGGGTGCCCGCCTCGAAGCCGCCGTATTCCTTGTTCGTGAAGCTTGCCCCCGGCGTCGTCTTCACATCGGCGCTCTTGTTGAATACGCGGAAGGCGAAGAAGTGCGCGGCTGGGATAAGCGTGGCGGTCTCGTCCTCATCGAGGTAGCGCACAGGCTGCGGCGACCCGGTGGTCGCCAGGTTGAGGGACTGGTCGCTGTCGATATCGGTGCCATCCATGGAGGCAAGGACCTCGCCAGTGGGGTCGGGCGCGATGCTCAGTCCGTCACCGGAGATGACCGCCTTTGCGGGCAAGACCTCTGTCACCGACGTGCCACCAAGCATGAGACGGACCATGCGCACGGGCAGATCCGCGTCCTTCTCCACCAACACGAGCTTCCAGGCGCCGAAATAGTCAGAGACATAGCCGCTCGAGTAGGAGCCCATCGCGGTGAAGGGAATGCCGACGGCAGTATAGGTGCCGTAGCCCTCCCTCTTCACGAAATCAGTGACGTCGAAGAAGCAGGAGGCGCGATTGTGCGTGTTGTCGATGAAAACATTCTCGGGGTAGAAGTGGCGAAGCCCGCCGCTCGCCCCCTTGAACCCGAAGCCGAAGGCGCTGATCGGGTAGGTCTTTCCTGCCGCGGTGTTGTCGCACTGGGTTGCCGCGACGATAAGGTAGGCGGCCATGATGTTGTCCGTCGACGCGCCCTCGGGTGCCGCAAGGTCGGCCGAGCTCGAGTTCGAGCGCGTGGCGTCTGCCGTCTCCCCGCCTACCTTGGATCCGCCATGCGTGGAAAGGGCCGGGAACAGCGCCTCAGCCTCCAGGTCGCTGTGCTTGGGCTGGCCGAGCTGCGCATCGTACTTGCCGTGCACATTGGTGTTGCCCGCCACGTTGAAGCGATAGGGGCCGACGAAGGTAAGGTTGCAAAGCGCGTCGAGGGCCGGATCCTTCGCCTGCGCCTCGGCGCCGAAGGCGTCTTGGTAGACCTTCGCCGTGCCCGGCGTCCCCACTACGACGACCGACGGGTCGTCGGCAACGGGCGCGGGCTCGTCGGCCAGCGCGACGGCGGGCAGAAGGCCCGCTACGAGCGCGAGGGAGGCGAGCAGGCACGCGGCCCTGCGCGCGAGGCCTAGCCCGCTATTTCGTACAAGGGGGGGGGTAGTCGATTTCATGGCGCTTTGTCTCCCGTCGATGGACGCCCGCCATCCTCAAAGGGCTGGTCGGGCCCACGTTTCTCCGCTCCAGGCAAGCCGGGGCTCAACCCCTAATTTAACCGCAAAAGTGACGGGAGCGCAACAAATTGGCAACGGGCGGCGCGGGGCGGGCGCGCAGCGCTACTTCCGCTTGGGATAGTCCAGGCGCCGGGCCAGCACGTAGAGCACCACGGCGGCCACGAGGAGCAGGGCGATGGTGGCGCCGCGACCGATGGAGAGCTCCTGGTAGCCGATGGCCAGGACAAGCGTGCCGAAAACGCCCATGACGGCGCAGAGCGCGGCGAGCCAGCGCAGGTAGCGGGGGCTATTCCCCATCTTCATCGCCTTCCTTTCGTGCAGCACGCACCACGTCGTGGGCATGGGCGTGGCGGATGCGGTCGGCCGGCGGCTGCCAGGCGGCGTCGGCGAGCGCGGCGTAGGCGCGGGCGGCCGTCGAGCGGTCTGACACGCGGATGGCGTTCACGTGCCCGTCCTCGAACTCGCGGGCCCAGGCGCGCTTCGGGGGCATCCACGCCAGCGCCAGCGTGAGGCCCGCCGTGCCGAGCACCATGGTGAGCGCGTTCACGGCGCCCACGTCGAAGGGCATGACGCCGGGCAGCACGTACAGCCCCAGCAGCGTGGCGACCACGCCGCCGGCGAGGTAGCCTGCCAGCGCGTGGCCGAGCGCCCGCCACGGGCCGGCGTCGGCGTAGGTGAGGCCGAGCCCCCCGGCCACGGCCGCGATGAGCTGGAGGGTGGGCGCGAGCACGCCGCCGAAGGCGAGCAGCCCCGCCAGGCAGAGCCCGAGCGCGAGCGCCAGCACGATCAGCCCCGCCATGGCGATGATGAAGAAGTTCTG
>CANSQW010000136.1 GCA_947649215.1 uncultured bacterium
GATTCGCCTTAGTCTCGTGGGCTCGGAGATGTGTATAAGAGACAGCACGTGGGCCGTGGAATGGCGCTGAAGCTCGAGGGCCTCGGGGCTCTTGGCGGTGACGATGGCCACGGCGTCGCCGTCGGCCACGGGCGCGGTGAGGTCCACCGGCCGGTCGTTGACGATGCCCCCGAGGGCGGCCTTGGCCAGGCCGGCGCCGATGGCGGCGGCCGCGTCGGCGACGGTGGCGCCGGCGGGCAGCTCCTTCTTCGAGCCGTCGGGCAGTACGATTTCCATGGTGCTCCTTTCCTGTGCCGGGCGCGCACAGAGCGCCTGCACGGTTCCGCGCGCCGTGTTGAGTGCGACGCGCTCGGGTGGTCGTCCGGCACTGGCGCCGGACAGGGTCGACTAAAACCCGAAGCCGCCCCGAAGGCGGCTCCGAGAATTATGCGGTGATGGTACGGGACGGGCGATCCGCGCGCGGCGGCGGGACCGAGCCCGTTGCCGAGGCGTCGCCTCGCGCGCCTTGCGGCCTAGGACTGGGGGCGAGGACGGCTCGCGCCCTGGCGCGGACGGCGCTGGCGCTGCGGCTGCTGCGCGCCGCTCACCGGCGTGGCGCAGTAGGGGCAGACGGTCCAGGAGGGCTCGAGCGCGTGCTCGCAGCGGCCGCAGAGGTTCTTGAGCTGCGTGTGGCAGCTGGGGCAGAGCACGTAGTCCGCCTCCACGGGGTACCCGCAGGTGGCGCACTCGCCGTACTTCATGAGCTGGCGCTGCTTGAGCGCGATCTCGAGCTCCTGTTCGTCGCGGTCAATCTGCAGCAGCGGCGGGCGCAGCAGGCAGTAGGCGATGACGCCCAGCAGCGGAACCAGCGCCACGATGGCCCAGATGTACCACTGGGTGCCGCGCATGTAGGCATCGCGCACGACCCACACGATGGAGAGCACGTACAGGATGACCAGCAGCACGACGACCACCGTGAAGGCGGTCTGCAGCTCCGGCGTCCAAAGCTGCGAGAGCAACTCGCTCATGGGGAACCTCTTCTGTCCTCAGGGTAACGACACAGCCCAGCATTATAGCAAATCGGCAACCGAACGCCTGACCGAACCGCCCCTTGCCGGCAAACAACCAGACAAGGGCCACGGAAAGGGCCGCGGCCGCGCCCCCCCACCACCCGAGTGAGCGCGGCCGCGCGGGGCGCCGGACGGCGCCGGGGAGGCGTCTCCCTAGCCGAGCTCGGCGAGCGACGCCTCCACGCGGGCCAGCTTGTCGGCGAGCTCGTCGCGCTTGGCCTGGTCCTTCGCGACGATCTCCGGCGCGGCCTTGGCCAAAAACCCCGGGTTCGAGAGCTTCTTCTCCAGCTTCGCCACGTCGGCGGCGAGCTTGGCCTGCTCCTTGGCCAGGCGGGCCCGCTCGGCCTCGAAGTCCACGTGGCCGGCCAGGCAGGTGTACACCTCGATGCCGGCGCCCACGGCGGCCGACGAGCCGGCCGGCTTGGCCACGTCCGCGCCCACGGCCAGCTCCCCGACGTTGGCGAGCGAGCGGATGAGCGCCGCCTGCTCGCCGAGCAGGGCCGCGTCGGCCGCGCTCGCCTTCACCGCCGCGTCAAGCGGCGTCTTGGGCGAGAGCCCGTAGCGCGAGCGCGCCGAGCGGATGGCGCCCACGGCCTCGCACACCATCTCGATGGCGCGCTCCGCCTCCCCGTCGCGCCAGGCGGCGAGCGCACGAGCGTCCGGCCACGGCGCGATGATGAGCATCGGCGCGTCCTTCTCCGGCATCTCCTGGTAGATCTCCTCGGTGATGAACGGCATCACCGGGTGCAGCAGGCGCAGCGCCTGGTCGAGCACGAACACGAGGTTGCGCTGGCAGGCCAGGCGGTCGGCCGGGTCGGCGTCGTCGGCCAGGCGGGCCTTGGAGAACTCGATGTACCAGTCGCACAGCTCGTTCCAGAAGAAGCGGTAGAGCGCGCGCGTCATCTCGCCGAACTCGTAGCCCTCATAGGCCGCGTCCACCGCCTCCACGAGCGCCGCCAGACGCGAGAAGATCCACTTGTCCGCCGGCGTGAGGGGCTCGGGCGCGCCGGGCTCGTAGCCGTCTAGGTGCATGAGCACGAAGCGCGCGGCGTTGCGGATCTTGTTGGCGAAGTTGCGCGAGCCTTCTATCTTCTGCTCGTCGAAGCGCATGGCCTGGGCGCCCGTCACCTGCATGAGCAGGCCGAAGCGCATGCCGTCGGCGCCGTAGTCGGCCATGAGCTGCACCGGGTCCACGCCGTTGCCGCGCGACTTGGACATGGGCTTGCCGTCGGCGCCCATCACCGTGGGGTGGATGATGACGTTCTCGAAGGGGATCTGCCCCGTGCAGCTCTCCGAGGCCATCACCATGCGGGCCACCCACAGGCCCATGATGTCGCGCGCCGTGGAGAGCACCTGGGTCGGGTAGTACGCGGCCAGCTCGGGGGCGTCGTTGCCCTGCTCGGCCCAGCCCTGCGTGGCGAAGGGCCACAGCTGGCTGGAGAACCAGGTGTCGAGCACGTCCTCGTCCTGGCGCGTGGGCGCGCCGCATACCGGGCACGTGTCCACGGGATCGACCGAGGCGTCCTGCCAGCCGCAGGCGTCGCAGTAGTACAGGGGGATCTGATGGCCCCACCACAGCTGGCGCGAGATGCACCAGTCCTTGAGGTTGGCGAGCCAGTCCAGGTACACCTGGGCCCAGCGCTCGGGGTGGAACTTGATGGTGCCGTCGGCCACCACGCGCGCGGCCGCCTCCTTCAGGCTGTCCACCGCCACGAACCACTGCTCGGACAGCCATGGCTCGAGCGTGGTGTGGCAGCGGTAGCAGTGCATGACGGAGTGGTCGTGGTCCTCCACCGACTCGAGCAGCCCCAGGGCCTCGAACTCGGCCACCACGGCCTCGCGAGCCTCCTCGCGGCTCATGCCGGTGAACTTCCCGAAGCCCTCCACCACATGCGCCGTCTCGTCGAACACGTTGATCTTGGACAGGTCGTGGCGCTCGCCCATGGCGAAGTCGTTGGGGTCGTGGGCCGGGGTAACCTTCACGCAGCCGGTGCCGAACTCGGCGTCCACGTAGAAGTCGGAGAACACGGGAATCTCGCGGTCGACGATGGGCAAGCGCACCGTGGCGCCCACCAGGTCGCGGTAGCGCTCATCCGACGGGCTCACCGCCACGCCCGTGTCGCCGAGCATGGTCTCGGGGCGCGTGGTGGCCACCACCAGGTACTCACGCCCCCCCACCGGCTCGGCGAGCGGGTAGCGCAGGTGCCAGAGGTGCCCCTTCTCGTCCTCGTACTCGGCCTCGTCGTCGGCGATGGCCGTGGTGCAGTGGGGGCACCAGTTGACGATGCGCTTGCCGCGGTAGACGATCCCCTCGTGGTACCAGTCGGTAAACACGCGGCGCACCGCGCGGGAGAACTCAGGGCTCATGGTGAACTGCTCGTCGGCGTAGTCGCACGAGCAGCCCATGGCCGCTATCTGGGAGACGATGCGCCCGCCGTAGTCACGGCGCCACTCCTGGCAGGCCTCGATGAACGCCTCGCGGCCGATCTCGCGGCGGTTGATGCCCTGCTCGGCCAGGTGCTTGTCCACCTTGGTCTGCGTGGCGATGCCGGCGTGGTCGGTGCCGAGGATCCAGCGGGTCTGGTAGCCCTGCATGCGCGCGCGGCGGATGCAGGCGTCCTGGATGGTGTCGTTAAGGGCATGGCCCAGGTGCAGCACGCCGGTGACGTTCGGCGGCGGGATGACGATGGTGTAGGAATCGGCCGCATGCTCGCCGAAGCCGGGCGTGCGCTGGAAGTAGCCGGCGTCGCGCCACGCCTCGAAGAGCGGCCGCTCATGGGCGGCGAAGTCGTAGGCGACCAACTTATCTCCGCTGGGGGCTGCTTGGGTGTCGGCCATGTCCGTCGTTTCCTTCCTTATCTCTCGCTCGAAGACGCGCCTGCCGGCACGATCTCCACCTGGGTCTCGCCGGTGATGTCGCTCGCGCGCACCGTCACCGTGGAGGCTCCCTCCTGCTCAGGCAGCTCGTACATGACGTCGGTGAGCACGCGCTCGCAGATGGAGCGCAGGCCGCGGGCGCCGGTGCCGTGCTCCACGGCCTCGTGCGCGATGGCCACGAGGGCCTCCGGCTCGAAGGTGAGCGCGGCGTCCTCGAACTCGAACATCTTCACGTACTGCTTGACGAGCGCGTTGCGCGGCTCGGTGAGGATGCGCACGAGATCCTCCTCCGACAGCTCCTGAAGCGACGTGATGACCGGGATGCGGCCCACGAACTCGGGAATCATGCCGTACTTGTTGAGGTCCTCCGGCAGCACCTGGGCCAGAAGCTCCGCCTCGCGCAGCTTCTGGGACTCGGGCAGCTCGACCGCGAATCCCAGGCCGCTCGTCCCCTTGCGCTGGGCGATGATGTCGGCCAGGCCCACGAACGCCCCGCCCAGGATGAACAGGATGTTGGTGGTGTCGATGGGGATGAGCTCCTGCTGGGGATGCTTGCGGCCGCCCTGGGGCGGCACCGAGGCCTCGCAGCCCTCGACGATCTTCAGCAGGGCCTGCTGCACGCCCTCGCCGGACACGTCGCGGGTGATGGAGAGGTTCTCGGCCTTGCGGGCGATCTTGTCGATCTCGTCGATGTAGATGATGCCTATCTCGGCGCGCGGCACGTCGAAGTCAGCCGCGGTGATGAGCTTGAGCAGGATGTTCTCCACGTCCTCGCCCACGTAGCCCGCCTCGGTCAGCGTGGTGGCGTCCGCGATGGCGAAGGGCACCTTGAGGGTGCGCGCGAGCGTCTGCGCCAGGAGCGTCTTGCCCGAGCCGGTGGGGCCGAGCAGCATGATGTTGGACTTGGCGAGCTCCACGTCGCCCTCCTCGGCCTCCT
>CANSQW010000137.1 GCA_947649215.1 uncultured bacterium
CGTCCACCGCGTCTATCCGGCCGACACGGCGCTGCCCGCGCTCGTCGACGAGGCGGACCTGGCCGCCATGGACGCCTTCGACTTGGGGCTGGCCGGCTACGTGCTCAACTCGTCGGTGTCCGCCTACACCCTCGAGGCCCTCATGGAGGCCCACGGCGGCGGCGCGCTGCCGGAGGTCGCCGGAGACGAGGCGCGCGCCGCCGGGGCCGCAGCCGCCGCGCGCCACTTAGTGGAGCCCCTCACCCGCGCCATGGAGCAGGAGGGGTCGCTCGCGGCCTACCGCGACATCGACCTGCCCCTCGTGGCGGTGCTCGCCGCCATGGAGCGCACGGGCGCGGCGCTCGACGCCGAGCGCCTGGCCGAGCTGGGCCGCAGCGCCCAGGCCGAGCTCGACGGGCTGTCCCAGCAGATCCTCGACGTGGCCGGCGAGCCCTTCAACATCGACTCGCCCAAGCAGCTGGCCCACATCCTGTTCGAGGTGCTCGGGCTCACGCCGCTCAAGAAGAACCAGCGCGGCTACTCCACCGACGCGAGCGTCTTGAAGGAGCTGGCCAAGGAGAGCGAGCTGCCGGGGCTCATCCTGCGCTACCGCGAGCAGGCGAAGCTCAAGTCCACCTACATCGACGCCCTGCCGCGCATGCGCGCCGGCGACGGGCGCGTGCACACGCAGTTCAACGAGACGGTCACCACCACCGGCCGCCTCTCCTCGTCTGACCCCAACCTCCAGAACATTCCTGTGCGCACCGAGGCCGGCCGCCAGATCCGCGCCTGCTTCGTGCCGCTCGCGCCGGGCGAGCTGTTCCTCTCGGCCGACTACTCGCAGATCGAGCTGCGCCTGCTCGCGCACCTCTCGGGCGACGAGCACCTGGTGGCCGCGTTCAACTCCGGCGCCGACTTCCACGCCTCCACGGCCGCCCGCGTCTTCGGGCTGCCCGTCGAGGAGGTGACCTCGGAGCTGCGCAGCCGCGCGAAGGCCGTGAACTTCGGCATCGTCTACGGCCAGCAGGCCTACGGGCTCTCGCAGAGCCTGGACATCCCCTTCGGCGAGGCCAAGGATATGATCGACCGCTATTTCGAGGCCTACCCCGGCGTGCGCTCCTATCTGGACGCCACGGTGGCGAAGGCGGCCGAGGACGGGTTCGCCGAGACGATGTTCGGCCGCAAGCGCCACATCCCCGAGCTCAAGGCGCGCAACGCCCAGCAGCGCGGCTTCGGCGAGCGCACGGCCATGAACCACCCCATGCAGGGCAGCGCCGCCGACATCATCAAGATGGCGATGAACGAGGTGGCCCGGCGCCTGCGCGAGGAGGGCTTCGCCGCCAAGCTCATGATCCAGGTCCACGACGAGCTGGACTTCTCGGTGCCGGCGGACGAGGTGGAGCGTCTGGCTGCCATGGTGAGGGAGGTCATGGAGAACGTGGTGTCCCTGGCGGTGCCGCTCGACGTGGACGTGTCCTGGGGCGCCACTTGGGCGGAAGCCCACTAAAAATGTGCAATTTGCTGTTGACGGCCACGTACCCCGCTGGTAGGATATTGCCTTGCGTTTAGTCACATTCAAGGAGATATATACTATGTACGCAATCGTGAAGACGGGCGGCAAGCAGTACAAGGTCGCTCCCGGAGACAAGTTGAATATCGAGAAGCTGGACGTCGAGCCTGGCGACAAGGTCGAGCTTGAGGCCATCTGCGTCGTCGACGGCGACAAGGTCGAGGCCGATCCGGCCAAGGCCGCGGCCACCAAGGTCGTCGCCACCGTGCTCGAGCAGTTCAAGGGCGAGAAGCAGCTGGTCTTCAAGTTCAAGAAGCGCAAGAACTACAAGAAGCTGCGCGGCCATCGCCAGCAGCTCACCCGCGTGAAGATCGAGTCTGTCGGCTCCGCTAAGGCCGAGTAGCAGCGCAAGGGAGGTTTGAATCATGGCACACAAGAAGGGCTTGGGCTCCACCCGTAACGGCCGCGACTCCCGCGCTCAGCGCCTGGGCGTCAAGAAGTTCGGCGGCGAGTTCGTGAAGACGGGCAACGTCATCGTCCGCCAGCACGGCACCCACTTCCACCCCGGCGAGAACGTCGGCCGTGGCAGCGACGACACCCTGTTCGCCCTGTGCGACGGCACCCTGGAGTTCACCAAGGGCGTCAAGCGCAAGGTTCACGTTCGTCCGCAGGCATAAACGCACACAGCTTAACGACTGCGTATCATCTCTGTTATATAGGTGCCCTCTGCTTGCCAGGGGGCACTTTTCGTTACGTAGGGCCAGGGAGGTCCCCATGTTCATCGACAAAGTGCGCATCCACGTGCGCGGCGGCAACGGCGGCGCCGGCTGCATGTCGTTCCGCCGCGAGGCCCACGTCCCGAAGGGCGGGCCGGACGGCGGCGACGGCGGCCACGGCGGCAACGTGGTGGTCCAGGCGGACGCGAGCGTGTCCTCGCTCATCGAGTACCGCTTCAAGCACCACTTCAAGGCCGAGCGCGGCACCCACGGCCGCGGCAGCCGCATGCACGGCGCCCAGGGCGAGGACCTCGTGCTCAAGGTGCCGGTGGGCACCGTGGTGCGCGAGTACTTCGAGGACTCCAAGGAGACCGGCGAGCTCATCGCCGATCTCACCCACGACGGCGAGACCGTCACCGTGGCCCGCGGCGGCATGGGCGGCCGCGGCAACATCCACTTCGTCACGTCCACCCGCCGCGCGCCCGCCTTCGCTGAGCTGGGCGAGCCGGCCCAGGAGGGCTGGATCGAGCTGGAGATGAAGCTCATGGCCGACGCGGCGCTCGTGGGCATGCCGAGCGCGGGGAAGAGCTCGCTCATCGCCAAGATGAGCGCGGCGCGGCCCAAGATCGCCGACTATCCCTTCACCACGCTCGTGCCCAACTTGGGCGTGGCCACCTCGGGCGATCTGTCCTTCGTCGTGGCCGACATCCCCGGGCTCATCGAGGGCGCGCACGAGGGGCGCGGCCTGGGGCACGAGTTCCTCCGCCACATCGAGCGCACGGCCCTCATCGTGCACGTGGTTGACCTCACCGGCGACTACGAGGGGCGCGATCCGCTGGAGGACTACGACATCATCAACCGCGAGCTGGCGCTCTACGCGTCTGAGCTGGCCGACCGGCCGCGCATCGTGGTGGCCAACAAGATCGACGTGCCCGGCACCGAGGAGGTCTGCGAGCGGCTGGCCGAGCGGGTGCGCGCCGACTCGGTGGCCGCGGCCGGCGGCAACGAGTTCGCGCCGAGCCCCATCGACCCCAAGCTCTACCGCATCTCGGCGCTCACCGGCGCCGGCGTGGACTCGCTCAAGGCGGCCATCGCCACCAAGGTGCACGAGCTGCGCGAGGCCGCCCGTGACGCGGCGGCCGCCGACGTGCAGTACGAGCACGTGTGGGAGCACCGCCGCGAGGCGCGCGACAAGCGCTTCACGGTCACGCGCGAGGGCGACGCCTTCCGCGTCACCGGCGGCCAGGTGGAGCGCATGGTGGTGCAGACCGACTGGGAGAACGAGGAGGCCGTCGTCTTCCTCCAGCACCGCATGAAGCGCCTCGGCGTGGACGACGCGCTGCGCAAGGCCGGCGCGCTCGACGGTGATGAGATCCGCATTCTCGGCTACTCCTTCGACTACGAGTCGCCCGAGGGGCACGTGGACGTCTACCAGGAGCTGGACCTGTGACGGGCGCGGGCGCGGCGCCGCGCCGCCTCGTGGTGAAGATCGGCTCCTCCACGCTCACCACGCCTGACGGCCGGCCCGACTACGCCTACCTCGACGGCCTGGCCGAGCAGATGGCCGCCGTGCGCGCCGAGGGCTGGCAGCCGGTCATCGTGACGAGCGCGGCCATCGCCTGCGGGCTGGAGGCGCTCGGCATCGCGGAGCGCCCGACCGACATGCCGAGCCTCCAGGCCGCGGCCTCGGTAGGCCAAGGCGCGCTCTCGGCCGCCTACGCGGGCGCCTTCGCGAAACGGGGGATGCTCACCTCGGTGGTGCTGCTCACCCGTCGCGACACGGCCGACCGCACCGCCTACCTCCACGCGCGCGACACGCTCACGCGCCTGCTCGAGCTGGGCGTGGTGCCCGTGGTGAACGAGAACGACACGGTGTCGGTCGAGCAGATCCGCTTCGGCGACAACGACACGCTGGCCGCGCTCGTGGCCTGCCTCATCGACGCCGACCTCATGGTGATCCTGTCGGACATCGACGGGCTCTACGACGACAACCCGCGGCGCAATCCCCATGCCCGCCTCATCGAGCGGGTGGAGCGCATCGGCAAGGACGTGATGGCCGTGGCCGGCGAGGCGGGGACGGCCGTGGGCTCGGGCGGGATGATCACCAAGATCAAGGCGGCCCGCGTGCTCATGGCGGCCGGCATCCCGATGGTCATCTGCCAGGGGCGCCGTCCCGGCTGCGTGGCCGACGCCGCGGCCGGGCGCGCGGTGGGGACGCTGTTCACCGCGCCGGCCCGCCCGCACGCCATCACGCCGAAGAAGCTCTGGATAGCGCTGGGCGATGCCGCCCGCGGCACCATCACGGTGGACGCGGGCGCCCGCGAGGCGCTCGTGCGTGGCGGCAAGTCGCTTCTGGCCGTGGGCGTGCGGGCCGTGGAGGGCTCCTTCGCCTGCGATGACATCGTGGACGTGGCCGACGGCGAGGGGCCCGTGTTCGCCCGCGGCCGCGCCGCCGCCGCAAGCGATCTGCTCGTGCTCGCGGCGGGCAGGACCCGCGAGGAGCTGGCGGCCAACGCCATCCTGGCCGTGCTGGACGAGAAGCCGGTCATTCACCGCGATGACCTGGTGCTGTTCGAGTAAGGAGGATTCGCATGTCCCTGGAGAGAGAGGTGCGCGCCCTGGCTGAGCGCGCGCGGGAGGCCAGCGTGGGGCTGGCG
>CANSQW010000138.1 GCA_947649215.1 uncultured bacterium
CAAGGCGGCCTGGGGGAGCCGAAGGGCTCGGAATTTCGAAGAAAATGGCCGAAAAACGCGCCCCGCACCCGCGCGCCCCACGCTCCTGCGCGCCCCGCGTGCCACGCGCTACAGCCCCACGGCGATGTCGCGCAGGTAGCGGGCCGTCGTGGAGCGCTCCACGTTGTCGGCCACCACGCGCTCCACCGTCTCGAGGAACCGGTCGATGGCCAGCTTCTGGTAGTCGCTGCGGAACAGCAGGTAGGACGTGATGCGCGCCCGCGGGTCGCTGATGGGCGCGCTCACCATGTCGTGGTGCATCCGCAGAAGCTGAGAGCGCGACACGGCCTCGGACACGAGGAACACGGCGTTGCGGTCCTGGGTGTTCATGAAGAACTCGTTGAGCGAGTCGTTGGAGTGGGTCTGGAGGTTGGGCCGCGCCCCGAGCGACTTCTGGAACAGGTCGAGCACCGCGTAGCGCATGGGGTCGAAGCTGCGGGTGGCCGTCATGTTGATGGGCACGTGCAGCAGGTCCTCCAGCGTCACCGCCTCGCGCCGCGCGAGCGGATGGTGCTCCCACATCCACACGTGCAGGTCCTCCTGGATGACGGGGAAGAAGATGAGGTTCTTCTTCTCGCTCACCTGCTCGATCCACTCGATGCTGTTGCAGTCCACGGTGAGCGCGATGTCGATCTTGCCCTGCTCGAGCAGCTCCACCGACTTCTTGCCCTTCTCCTGGTAGTACTTCGTGAGGACGTAGGGGTTCTCACGCTTGAAGCGCATGACCGACTTGAAGAGGATCTCGCTCAGGGCGTCCATGACGTAGGGCTCCTGCACCACGAGCTCCACGATGTCGTGGGAGGCGATCTCGCGGGCGCGGCGCAGGGCGTCTTTATACTGGTGGTGGATCTGGATGGCGTCCTCCAGGAAGGCCGTGCCCGCCGGCGTGAGCTCCAGGCGCTTGCCGCGCTTGAGCAGATCGACGCCGAGCTCCTGCTCGAGCTCGAGGATGTGCTTGCTCAGGTTGGGTTGGGAGGTGTGAAGGTTGGCCGCCGCCGTGGTGAAGTTCAGGTAGTGCGTCAGGACTATGTACTCGTACAGCGAGTCGATCTTCAAGCGGCACCTCCTGGGTCGGGAACGAGAAACCATTCTAGCATCGGGAATACTCCGCTCTCGCAGGCCGCCCTCATTCGAATAGCCCCTATGCCCGATGGGAATTCAACCCACCCGTCCGCTATGCCATCGGGGAATACCCCATGCGAAGGGGCCATGCCCGCGCGCTATGGCGGCCATGCCGTTATGCCGCGGTCGGGCCTGCCAATCCGACTTTTCTCCATGCCCCGCGCTTTTCCTATAGTGCCAAGGAGGGAAGGCCGGAGAAGGCGCGCGGTGCCCGCCATGCCGCGGCTTCCCGGCCGCCGCCCGGTCGTCGCGTCCCGGGATTCCGGCGCGCCCGGCAAGAACAGAGGAGAGAGAGGAGCGTTTGGATGAGACAAGGAATGAACCCTGATCTCTATCGCGAGGAGTGGCAATGGCAGGAGGGCGACGTCACCGTCACCCGCAGCTGCCAGTGGTCGGGCCCCGGCTGCCACCAGGGCTGCAACGTCTTGTTCTACACCAAGGACAACAAGCTGGTGAAGATCGAGGGCGACCCGCGCAGCCCCGTCAACGACGGCCGCCTGTGCATGCGCTGCCTGGCCATGGTCGAGGCCGTCAACCATCCCGACCGCATCCTGCACCCGCTGCGTCGCGTCGGCGAGCGCGGCGAGAACAAGTGGGAGCAGATCACCATGGACGAGGCCTACGCGATCATCGCGGAGAAGGCCCGCGAGGTGACCGAGGAGTACGGTCCTAAGTCCATCGTCACCGGCATCGGCACCGGCCGCAACGCCACGTGGCAGACGTCGTCTCTGGCCTTCGCCGGATTCAAGACGCCCAACGACACGGCCGGCATGCTCTCGGGCGACTGCTGCTACACCCCGCGCCTCCAGGCCATGAACGCCATCTTCGGCTCCGACTTCATCGCCGACTGCGCGCAGCTGTCCGCCGAGCGCTTCGACGACCCGGAGTACCGTCGCCCCGACGTCATCCTCAACTGGGCCTGCAACCCCATCGTCTCCAACGCCGACGGCTTCTTCGGCCACTGGATCGTCGACTGCATGCAGCACGGCTCGCGCCTCATGGTCGTCGACCCGCGCGTCACCTGGATGGCGGCCCATGCCGACATCTTCCTGCAGCTGCGCCCCGGCACCGACGCCGCCGTGGCCCTCGGCATCTGCAACATCATGATCCAGGAGAAGCTCTACGACGAGGACTTCTGCGAGAAGTGGGTCTACGGCATGGAGGCGCTCGCCGAGCGCGCCGCGCTCTACACCCCCGAGGTCGTCGAGAAGATCTCCTGGGTTCCGGCCGAGAAGATCGTCGAGGCCGCCCGCTACCTGGGCCAGGCCGGCACGGTGGCCCTGCAGTGGGGCCTGCCGCTCGATGAGACCAAGTGGGCCGTGGGCGCGTCGCTCGCCGTGGCGGCCGTCGAGGTGCTCACCGGCTCCATCGACGTGCCCGGCGGCTTCGTGAACGTGAAGTACGGCCACGTGCAGTCCGACATCCGCGAGAACATCTGCAAGGGCATGGGCAAGCAGGTCCGCGAGGGACGCCTGGGCGATGGCAAGTACGCCCTGCGCACCGTCGGCTTCGGCCCGCACTCCATGGGCGACGACATCCTGCTGGCCATGGAGACCGGCGAGCCCTATCCCATCAAGATGGGCTTCCTCTGCTCCACCAACACCTTCATCAACATGGCCGGCGAGTCCAAGCGCGTCTACGAGGCCTGGCAGAACGTGCCCTTCGTGGTGGTCTGCGACCTGTTCATGACCCCGACGGCCGTCGGCTGCGCCGACATCGTGCTGCCCATCGCCATGGGCTGCGAGCGCTGGGGCATCCGCGCCTGGTTCACCCCGCTGCGCGCCATCAACAAGATCCTCCAGGCCGGCGACGCCCGCGGCGACGAGCAGATCATGCTCGAGCTCGGCCAGATCCTCAACCCCGACATGTTCTTCTGGGACACCGTGCCCGAGATGAACGAGTACGTGATGAAGAACCTCTCCTCGATGCCCTTCGACATCACATGGGACGAGCTGCAGGAGAAGACGCTCGTCTACCCCAAGTTCAAGTACCGCAAGTACGAGACGGGCGACATGCGCTTCGACCACCAGCCTGGCTTCAACACCACCACGGGCCGCATCGAGCTGTACTGCACGATGTACGACTCCGCCGGCATCGACCCGCTGCCGTCCTTCAAGGAGCCCACGTGCAGCCCCATCTCGCATCCCGAGGAGGCCGCCGAGTACCCGTTCGTGCTGACCACCGGCCGCCGCAGCTGGGAGTTCTTCCACTCCGAGCACCGTCAGCTCAAGTCCATGCGCGAGTTTCACCCCTGGCCTTTGTGCGAGATCAACGACCAGGACGCCGCGGCGCTTGGCATCAAGGACGGCGACTGGGTGTACCTGGAGAACCAGTTCGGCAAGTGCAAGCAGAAGGCGATGGTCACCCCCGGCCAGCTCAAGGGCGTCATCATGGCCGAGCACGGCTGGTGGTTCCCCGAGCGCTCCGGCAAGCTGGCCGACGGCCTGTTCGGCGCCTTCGACTCCAACATCAACTGCCTGACGGTTCAAAACGACATGGCCACCGCCGGCTATGGCTCGTCCTACAAGACCCAGGTCTGCAAGGTCTACAAGGTCACCGACGGCACCGAGCCGAAGGGCGACCGCCCGGAGAACGTGGGCCGCGACCAGTTCGAGATCGTCGAGAAATAGGGAAGGAGGCAACAAGGTATGAACGGACTGCTCATCGACTACAACTTCTGCACCGGCTGCCACTCCTGCGAGATGGCCTGCAAGGTGGAGCACGGCTTCGCCGAGGGCGAGTGGGGTATCAAGCTCACCCAGCAGGGCCCCGACCAGCTGGCCGACGGCTCCTGGGAGTTCAACTACATCCCCACGCCCACCGACCGCTGCGATTTGTGCGCCGAGCGCGTGGGGGAGGGCCGCCTGCCCACCTGCGTGCACCACTGCCAGGGCCTGTGCATGTACTACGGCCCGGTGGAGGACCTGGCGCGCCGGATGACGTCGTCGCACATGGTGCTGTTCACCCCGTGCGAGCAGTAGGAAAGGAGCCGCGAAGATGACCCTGGATCAAGTCACCGAGTCCTACGGCGAACTCATCGCCGACTGGTACTGCGTCGAGGCCTACATTGGCCCGGACGGCGCGCTGTACTACCGCTACGACGCGGCCGAGCCCGTGACCGAGCCCGGCCAGATCACCTTCAACAAGGTGGCCGAGGTGGGCGCCGACCCGGTGCCGGTGTCCTCGGTGGAGTTTCACGAGGCCCAGAAGGGCACCAAGCTCAAGTAGCAACGCTTTCAAGCCGCGGGGCGGCGGCGAGCGTCGCCCCGCGCCGGACCTAAGCCCGAGGAGGGGTTTTCCATGGAACGCGATGAGATTCTCGAGAAGTACGCCGCCATGCTGGCCGCCGAGTCGACCGTCGAGGCCTACGTGCTGGACGGCGCGCTCTACTACCGCTACGAGTGGCTCAACGAGGTCGAGATGATGCCCGAGATCGTCTACTACCGCCTCGACGGCACCGAGGCCGACGGCGAGAAGGGCGAGATCGTCCCCCTGGGCCGCTACTACAAGGCCCAGAAGGGCGGAGAGAAAGTCAAGTAAGTCCCGCCGGCCCCGCGCCGGCGACGTGCAGCGGCCGGCCCCAGGCGGGGGCCGGCCCGAAGGAGGAACAGACCATGTGCTTCAGACCCGCAGACTCCCAGGCAGCCACTAAG
>CANSQW010000139.1 GCA_947649215.1 uncultured bacterium
GCCCCTTCTCCAGCCGCGATGAGCTGCTGGCCATCGTGGAGGGCGCTCCGGCGTAAGCCAAGCGTAAATAAGAGTACCAACCAAGGGGGCGGCCTGTTGGCCGCCCCCTTGGTCTGTTTGTCGCTAACGTGCGAGGTATCGCCAGAAACGACCATCTTTCTTTCGAGTGAGCAGTTTCTGATCAAAGAGGGATTTGAGTCTTCCCTGAGCGACCCTGAGCGAGATGCCGAGGGCTTCTTGCAGTTCATGAGGGGTAAAGCCCCCCCCCGGAGTATTTGATATGAGAACCAGCAGGGAGTTCTCCTCAGGTATCGTGCTGGAAAAATCGAACGTCCTTTGCCTGATAGGGGTAATATCGAGCGGCATCGTCAGGGTAACGCTCGCAGGAGAATGGCGCTCCTCAAGACTGGGAGCCGAGTCGTATACCTCGTTCCAGGTCGACCAGATTCTTTGGAGGTCGCTACCAGCACGGTCGCTTGCTCCGATGAAGCTGAAGATGCGCATGAGCGTAGGATTGCGTGTTTCAGAATAGCCTCCGGCAATGGCCACGTCTCTATCCACGAGGAGAGAGCCCGGGTTGGAGATCGTGAGGGACGATTCATTGAGGATAATGCGGATGGATCCTCCTGATGATCCGTAAAAGGCGTGAGGCGGAGAATAACGCCATTTTATCAGGAGTGAGGCCTCTGATTCTTTCGCGCGGCGAATGGGCGAACGTCGGCGAGCGCTTGGGCGAATGGGCGAACGTGAACGAACGTCGCCGTCGAGTCTTCTCCGTATCGAGCGGGCGATGGGCTGAGGTGGCTGGCGGCGGAGGCAAGGAGCTTTCTACGCTGCACCACGGGGATTCCTCGACTACGCCGAGTATTCAGCGCCTTTAGGAGAGTCAGGAGTTGCGGGGGGGGTGCGGCAGGAACCCTGTTGCGTTCACGCTCAGGTCAAAGGCATTTCCGGGGGAGGGGCTTCTGCCAGTGAATCCTTCTCGGGAAAAATGCCCATCTTTGCGGTCATGAATGTAATGGTTATGTGATTTTAGGTTGCACGAATAATCGAATTTTCGTACCGAACGCCGAAAAAATAAGAGCAAGAATTTTTGAGCCTTTCCGTAGGGAAACCGTTACCGATAAGATGCTAATTGGACTACTCCCTTTGGCACGGGGACGAGTCGCTCTACGCCCGTCTGCAGGCAAACAGCCGGACGTCGAGCACGGCTATTTAATGCGATAGGGGGCGGCGGCTCCGCCCTGAAGCAGGAAAGACCGGTGGTGAAAAATGAGCGTGTTAAGGCGACTGGCCGATGCCCGAGGCACTGTTGAGGGAAAGACCCTCGCTGTGCTGATGGCGGCGGTGCTGGCGACGTCGATGTGCGGCATGCCGGCGTGGGCTGACACCAAGGCGGATGCCCCCGCATCCTCGAAGACGACGCAGGTTGACGGCGGCCAGGCGGGGAAGGGGGCCGATGCGCCCGCCAACCCCGTTATCTCGCTGAGCCTGGGCAACGGCTACCTCGTCTACGGGGCCGGTCAGATAGTGAAGGCCCCGGCCACCAAGGTGACGGCCGTGGCGGGCAAGGACTTCAAGTTCGTGCCCGAGGCGGACAAGGGCTACAAGGTGGCCTCCGTTTCCTATGCGGGCCTCGACCTGTATCCCACCTCCACCGGCGAGTACGTCATTCCCGCGGCGAAGCTGGCCGACGGCGCTCGGCTGACGTTGGTCACCGAGAAGGTAAGCACCGCTACGAGCGCGCCGAGCACCACCCTGAGCGGTCAGAACAACGTTCCGGGGCAGAACCCGAGCGCTGCGGTGTCCGAGGCGGTCACGCAGTCGGGAGAGATCACTCAGCAGTTCGCCATGAGCACCCTGGGGGAAGACCCCGAGCCTGAGGCTCCCGCCGGTCCGGCCGCCCCGGCCAAGCCGCAGGTCATCGACAACGGCACCACGCAGGTGGGGAAGAACGCCGCCCTCACCCTCAAGTCTGATCGGGGCGACTTCGCCCACGTCTGGACGGTCTCCGACCAGGAGGTCGCCCTCGTGTCCGGCGAGCGCAACGTCGCCATCATCAACGGCATGGCGGTGGGTGACGCCACCATCACCCACACTTACGCCGAGTACGCAGAAGACGGCGCGAAGTGGCAGACTCGCAGCGAGCGGTGGACGGTGAGCGTCGTCGAGCCGCAGACGCTGGCTGGTACCGAAGGAGAGGTCGCCGACGAGCCGGCAGCTGACCCCGCAGGTTCCACGAAGGACACGAAGCCGTCGAACGACGCCTCCCCGGAGGATCCCGTCGCCGAGCCCGTCGCACCGGCCGGGCAGGACGACCTCGTCGATCCCGGCGAGTCCGATGACGACTTCCCCATGCCGAAAACCTACCGCGTTTTCACGAAGTACTCCTACCACGTGGCCGACGGCGCGGATGCCACCCAGCTGCCTGAGGACATCGAGTCGCAGACCCTGCGCGCCGGCGATGTGTACAGCCCCGTTGCCGCTCCCGTCCTGTCGGGCTACGTCACCGACTACCAGCCTGAGCCCATCACGATCGTCGATCGCGACGTGACCGTCAACGTCGTCTATCATCGGGACGCCAACGGCAACGGCACTCCAGACTGCCGCGAGTTCTCCGCTGTCGTCGACATCGCCGGATGGACGTACGGCGAGCATCCGCGCTCTCCGCAGCCGAAGGTCGCCATCTCCTCGCTGAGTGAGGCGGACCAGGACGACTTCGGCAGCGCCAACGTCTCCTACAAGCCCAAGGGTGCCGCCGACGACGCCTGGGTTGAGGATCGTCCGATCAACGCCGGCGAGTACACGGCCCGCGCCGTCTGGAACACCGAGCGCTTCGGCCAGATCGTGGCCGTGGAAGACTTCACCATCGCCCAGCGCCCGGTCACGCTGACCAGCGCCAGCGAGGAGCGCGCCTACGATGGCACCGAGCTGCGCAACGCCGAGGTGGTCGTCGGCGGCATGGGCTGGGCCAACGGCGAGGGCGCCTCCTTCGAGGTGCAGGGCGCCGTCACCAACGTCGGCAGCGCCGAGAACGTCTTCACCTACGCGCTGAACGAGAACACGCTTGCGGAGAACTACGCCATCTCCACCGTCTTCGGCACGCTGACGGTCACACAGGTTGCCGCCGAGGACCCCACCCTGATGGTCTTTGCCGAAGCTGCCGTCAAGTACTACGACGGCACGCCGCTCACGGCCGGGTTCTCCCTGGAAAACGGCGTGCTCGCGGAAGGCGACTGGCTGGACGTGGAGACCTCCGGCGAGCAGACGGAGGTTGGCTCGTATTCCAACACGATCACGGCCTGGTGCGTGCGCAACGCCGCGGGCGATGATGTGACGGCCAACTACAACATTGCCGTCAGCGAGGCACCCGGCACGCTCACGGTAGAGCCGCGCCCCGTGACCTTGACGAGCGCGAGCGCCTACAAGCTTCACGACGGCACGCCGCTCACGAGCGACGAGGTGACCGTCGGCGGCCGCGGCTGGGTCGAGGGCCAGGGCGCCTCCTTCGAGGTGACCGGCAGCCAGACCGAGATCGGCTCGTCCGCCAACACGTTCACCTACGAGCTGAACGAGGGCACGGACGCGGGCAACTACGAGATCACGACGGCGGAGGGCACCCTGACGGTCGGCAACGCTAAGGCCGACTACGAGGTGACCGTTCAGGCCAAGAGCGGCTCGTTCACCTACGACGGCACGACGCATGGGGCGGAGGGCTTCGAGGCCCTCCAGTTCACCATCGACGGCATTGACTATACGGTGGAGGGGCTCTCGGCCCAGGCAAGCGCCGTTGACGCCGGCGAGTACCCGGTGACCGTCGTCGGCACGCCAGTGGTCAAGGACTCCGAGGGTGACGACGTGTCCTCCCGCTTCAACGTGAAGACGGTTCCGGGCACGCTCTCCATCGACAAGCGCAAGGTCACCCTGGTCAGCGGCGATGCGAGCAAGGCCTACGACGGCACGCCGCTTGTCAGCAAGGACGTGCGCGTCATGGGCGAGGGCTGGGGCTTCGGCGACGGCGCCTCCTTCCAGGTGACCGGCAGCCAGACCAAGGTCGGCTCGTCCGTCAACGAGTTCACCTACACGCTGAACCCCGGCACCAAGGCCGACAACTACGTCATCTCCCAGATGAAGGGCATGCTCACCGTGACCACCGCCGACGCCGAGTACTCCATCGTACTCGTGCCCAACACGGGCTCTGCCCTGTACAACGGCGAGGAGCACACGGTGGAGGGCTTCCACGTCAAGGGGTCGGCGAACAACACCTTCACGGTTGACGGCAAGACGTACAAGGTCGAGGGCGTCACCATCGGCGCCTCGGGCGTGGACGCCGGCTCCTACGAGGTGAAGGTGGAGGGCACGCCGGTCGTGACCAACGCCACCGGCGACAACATGAGCGACAAGTTCGAGGTGACCGTCGAGTGCGGCATCGTGCTGGAGATCAGCAAGCGCACGGTCACGCTGACGTCGGAAAACTTCAGCAAGCCGTACGACGGCACGCCGCTGGTGAACACCAACGCCATGGCTACCGTCGGCGGCGACGGCTGGGCCAACGGAACCGAGGGCGCCACCTACTCCTTCACGGGAGCGCAGACGCTCGTGGGCACCTCGGAGAACTTCTTCACCTATGAGCTGAACGCCAACACCAAGGCGGACAACTACCGCATCACCACCGCCTTCGGCACGCTGACGGTGATCAACCGCGACGCCAAGTTCCAGGCGACCGTGGCGGGCGCCTCTGCCGACGTGACCTACGACGGTACCGAGCAGGTGCTGACC
>CANSQW010000140.1 GCA_947649215.1 uncultured bacterium
ATCCGGCCCTAGGCCGTCTGCGCCTCCAGGTCGAGGTCGAGCTCGGCCGCGCCAGCAGCCGGCGCCCCCTCGGTCTCACGCACCGCAGCCGGCACGAGCAGCCGCGACCCGAGGGCCATGAAGGCCAGCGCCCCCAGGGACGGCACGCCCAGCACGATGAGCACCTCCACCACCGTGGGCGCATACGAGCCCACCATCGTCCACGCGCCGTCCATGACGCCGGGCGCGCCGGCGATGTTGGGGATGACGAAGGAGGTCAGCAGCAGCCACAGGCGCTTGCACAGCACGCCAGCCACCACGAGCACGCTCGCCGCCACCACGAGCCCCGTGCGCTCGCGGTTCTTCGCGAACACGAGAATGAGGAACGGCACCAGCAGCCCGCCGACCACCTCAGCCCAGAAGAAGGGCGCCGTGGAACCGGCCGTCATGACGGCCAGCGTCTCGGCCCCTGAGCCCCCGGGGTAGCCCATGGTGAGCACCTCGCAGAAGATGAGGAAGCCGTCGATGGCAATGCAGGTGGCCAGCAGCCCGGCCAGGGACGTGATGAGGCGCTTGGGCGTCTCGAACACGCCCGCGGCGTTGAGGGCCACCAGCACGATGAGCAGCAGCGCCAGGCCCGAGTCCATGGCCGACGCCACGAAGATGGGCGCCATGAGGGCGCTGAACCAGCCCTCCTTGGCAATCTGCAGGCCGAAGATCCACGCCGTCACCGAGTGCACGAGCACCGCAGTGGGCAGCGCGAAGCGAGAGAGCACCGCCACGGCGCGCTCGGCGCCCTTGTGCATGAAGCGCAGGTACAGCACGTTGATGACCAGGTACAGCGTGATGACGCAGATGTCCCACACGAGCGGGCTCGTCAGGTTGGGGCTGGCGAAGAGGTGCCAGATACGCTGGATACCGCCCAGGTCGATGAGCACGAAGGCGCCGGCGCAGCAGATGCACACCGTGGAGAGGATGATGGCCGGCATGGCCACCGCCTTGTACTTCTCGATGTGGAACACCGACGCGGATGAGGCCACGATGAGGCCGCCGGCGGATAGTCCCACGAAGAACATGAACAGGGCGATGTAGAGGCCCCACGAGTTGGCGTTGCCCATGCCGGTGACGGCCAGGCCGCCCATGAGCTGGTAGACCCACGCCCCCGCCCCGGCCACGCCGAGCACGGCGAGCACGCCGGTCAGGAGCTTGTTCTTGGTAAGCAGTCGCATGATCGCACGCTCCTAATCAAAGTAGTGGACTTGAGGCTTGGTGCCCTTTTCCTCGAGCAGCACGTAGGCGTTCTTCTCGCGGATGAGGCGGGACACCTCGGAGTCCGGGTCGTCCAGGTCGCCAAAGGTGCGGGCCTCGGGCGGGCAGCAGCGCACGCACTGGGGCTCCTCGCCGCGGTCGGTGCGCTCCTTGCACAGCGTGCACTTCTCCACCATGCCCTTCACGCGGACGGGCACCTCCGCATCACCGTACTTGATGGCGGGGTCGTGCACCGGGTCGCCCCAGTTGAACGAGCGCGCGTTGTAGGGGCACGCCGCCATGCACATGCGGCAGCCGATGCAGTTCTCGTAGTCGATCTCCACGCGACCCAGGTCATCCTTGTAGGTGGCGCCGGTGGGACATACCTTCAGGCACGCCGGGTTCTCGCAGTGCTGGCAGGCGATGGGCAGGTAGGTACGCGAGAGGTTGGGGTAGGTGCCCTGGGCGCCGTCCATGAGGTCGCATCCCTCGGTGATCACGCGGTTCCAGAGCATGCCCTCGGGCACGTTGTTCTGCATCTTGCAGGCGAAGGTGCAGGTCTGGCAGCCGATGCAGCGATGCAGGTTGATGGCTATGGCAAGTCTCGTCATGAAGATCACCGGCTCTTTCTCACGGCGACAAGCGTGTCGTTGAACAGGACCTGGGGGCCGAACAGCATCTTGCGCTGGCGCTCGATCAGGTGGGGGTTGGTCACGTTCTGCATGAGCCCGTGGTCGAGGTGCTGCCCGTAGGTGCTCTCCACCATCGTGATGCTGCCGGGGCGCACGGCGGCGTCCACCACCAGCGCGCAGCCGAAACTGCCGCGGTCGTTGTACACGTCCACCGCATCGCCGTTCGCCAGGCCGAGCCGCTCGGCGTCGGCGGGGTTCATGGAGATGTGCGGCTCGAACAGCGACTGGATCCAGCTCGACCCCGAGAAGTTGGAGTGGATGCGGAAGCGCGACCGCACCTGGTTGAGCGAGAACGGGAACTGCTCGCGCGCCGGGTTGTCCGCGTAGGCCTCGTCCGGAGCCTCCCAGGTGGGGAACGCCTGGCGCTCCTCCACCAGGTCGTCGTAGTACACCTCGATGCGCTTGGTCTCGGTCTGGTACTCCTGGCTGCGGAAGAGCGACTGGGGCTTGTCGGCGTCAGGCACCGGCATATAGCCCTCGTTCTCCACGAGCGCCTCCACGGTGATGCCGGCCTTGCGCGCCACGTCGCTGTCGAGGGCGTTGCGCAGGTAGGCATCGTAGCTCTCGGGAACGAGGTCGCCGTAGCCCATGCGCGTGGCGATGGCGCACTCCACCTCGAAGTCGGTCTTACTGTCGAACTGCTTGTCGATGATCTTCTCGATGAGGAAGACGTGGTCGTGGGAAGACCGGATGCCGTTGATGTCCTCATCGCCCTCGAACTTGGTGCACACCGGCAGGAGCAGGTCCACGTAGTTGGCGATGGAGGTGTAGAAGATGTCGATCAGCGCCGTGAACTCGAGGCTCTTCACCCACTCGATGGTGGTGTCGGCAACCGCGGCCGACTGGGTGGGCATGTCGCCGAAGAACAGCGCGCCGCGCACCTTGTTCTCCTTAAAGGGCAGCTCGTAGAAGGCCACGGGCGGCGTGACCGCCTTGTACTCGGCCGGCAGCTTCCACGCCTGCAGGTTGATCTTGCGCGCCTGGGAGCCGCCGTTGCACTTGCCGGTGCCCGTGCCCTCGTAGCCGGAGTTGCCCGTAAGCGCCGCCAGCACCGCGTAGGTGTGTCCGGCGATGTCGCTGTTGGAGAACTTGTCGATGCCGCCGAAGCTGCCGGAGAGGATGGAAGGCCCCTCCGCATAGTCGCGGGTCATCTCGGCGATGACTTCAGCGGGGATGTCGGTGATGCCCTCGGCCCACGCGAGCGTGTACTCGCGCGTCTGCTCGTCGAGCAGGTCGAGCTGGGTGACGGCCTGGACGCCGGCCACGTCGAAGATTCCCCGCAGCGCCGTGTCAGGCCCGATGGCCGTGTAGGGCACGGCCGCACCGGCGGCGCCGTCCCACACGAGGGGCTCGCCCGCCTCGCTCTTGAGCGGGGCGCCGGTGGCCTTGTCCACCAGGAAGGGGAACGAGGTGTGCGCCATCATGAAGTCGACGTCGTAGAGCTCCTCGTCGAGAATGTGGCGAATCATGCCGAGCGTGAGCGCCGGATCGGTACCGGGCACGATGGGCACCCAGCGGTCGGCCTTCGCAGCCGACACGGAGTACTGCGGGTCGACCACGTAGATCTTCGCGCCAGCCTCCTGGGCGTTGAAGAACGCCTGGGCGAAGGTGATGGCGCTCTCCATCGGGTTGTAGGACATGAGGATGATGCACTTCGACTTGGGCCACTCCCACATGGTCATGGGGGAGTTCGCGTTCAGGCCCTTGGTGGCGAAAGCCCGGTCGACGCCGTTGCCCTGGCCGCGGTCGCGTCCGGTCAGGCCACCGTTCTGTGCCCCCAGGATGCGGGGAAGGAACGGCGTGTAGCGCGCCTTCGACTCCTCGGAGTTGGTGATGAGCAGGGCGTCCTTGCCGTACTTGTCCTGGATCTTCTTCACCTCGTCGGCGATGATGTCAAGCGCCTCATCCCAGGTGATGGCCTCGAACTGCCCCGAGCCGCGCTCCCCGACGCGACGCATGGGCGACTGGATGCGATCCTCGCTGTAGATGTGCTGGACCTCCGAGATGCCCTTGAGGCAGATCTTCCCGTAGCGGTAGTCGTCGGTGTCGTGCGGCTCCACCTTCACCAGGCGGCCATCGCGCGCCGTGCACTTGAGCGAGCAGGCGCACGTGCAGTGCTGCATGTGGCAGAGGTACCCGACGCGCTCCCCTCCCTCGGCATGGGCCTGCGCGGGCGCAAGCCATTCCTGCGCGGTGGTCATGCCCGCCGCGCCAGCCAGCCCGAGGGCACCCGCCGTCACGCCGGCACCCCTCAGGAAGCCGCGCCGCGTGAGCGTCCCCCTTGAAACCGTGGTTTCTCCCATAGCTCCTCCCAGACAATTCTGAGGAGGCCGCAGCGCTCTCGCCCGATGCTGCAGCGAATCAGCCGAGAATGCGGAGGGGAGCCTCGCCCTCCCCCGCCCTGCTGCCCCCTGTCGTTGCTAACGTCATCAGAACTGGCCTGTTCTCATGGGGACAGTATGGGCCAAGTGTCGCAATACAGTCAAGGGTGTATTGCGACACTTTTTTGAAAGGGGCTATTGATTTGTGTAAGGCACCTGGTCAGATGGGGAACATGGCGGGCATCGCCAGAGCGTTGACGGGTAGCGTTGGGGCGTTTTGGCCGAAATTCGCAAACGAATGTTTCACGTGAAACATTCGCGCGCGTCGAATTGTGGGCGACGCGGGCGGCTGCCACGGGGTGCGGGAGCGTAGGGCGCAGGGTGCGGCCGACCACGAGCGCGGGCTGCGGGGCGCAGGTGCGGGCGCGGCCGCAAGTGCGGGGCGCGGGGCGTAGGGCGCAGGTGCGGGC
>CANSQW010000141.1 GCA_947649215.1 uncultured bacterium
TACGCTGTTCCCAAGGATCGGTGAAGCCCTTGAATCGCAGGGCGGGTTTGAGGGTTGATTCCGGCTTACGCTGCTCAGTCATGCTGTCCACCGCCCAGGAGCTGGCGCAGCTCGGCGATGCCGAGCATGTCGAATTCACTTCCGACGAGCTGGCCCAGCATCTCATCGAGCTCGCGTTCCGTCTCGCTAATCTGTCGGGCCACATCGGCGTAGGTGTCACCGTACTTGCCCTTTAGCCCCTCGATCTTCCCCACCAACTCATCGACGGCCTTTCGAGGCAGCTCCTCCAACGCCTCAACGAGCGGATCGATCCACTTCCGCTCCAGCAACTCATGAACCTGGGCGTCCGACAGGCCCTTCATCGCCTCGGCTGTCGTGAGCTCCAGCGCCCCCCTCGCCTCTTTGACCGACTTCTTCAGCGCCTTCTGACGCTTCTGCAGCGCGGCAAGTTCCTCCTGCTTCTGCGCTACCTCATCCTCGGTTAGCTCGGTCTCTGCCGCGCCCTCCTCTTCCGAGGGCAGCTCTTCGGCAAGGGCATCGCACTCGCCATCCACGCGGGCAAGATCGCCCTCCAAGTTCCTCAGGGCCTCAAGGTCGTCAGCCAAAACCAGGCGCTGCACCAAATCAAAGGGGATGATGTGCCCCTGCCAGCCTTCTTGGACCTCGATATCTTTGCCGTTCTTCTTCTTGATAACCAGCCGCGGATCAACGCTACGCGCCGCCTCGAACCCCTCAGTCTGCAGCATCTCCAAGTCAGCAGAAACTGCCTCCCACACATCATCAAGCGCCTGGAACGCGTGGTACTTGTCGAGCAGGGGGAAGAGCTCCATTCGCTCGAATATCTCGCCGGCAAGCTCTTCCTTGGCTCCCAAGGGATCGACCGATTCCCAATTGTCGACAAGCCTTGTCGTAGCGTCGGCACGAAGAGTCTCGAAGGCCTCGTCATAGCGGGAGAAATAAGCCCTTACCGCCCCATGACTGAGAACCGCTCCCTTAAGATCATCAACGCCGAGACGGGCGCAATGCCCATCATCGGAACCGAAGACAGACTCCCTCAAACCGGGGAACGCCCGCCAGAACCCATCCAGGGCGTCGATTTCGGCAAGGGGAATGCCGCCGAACATCGAAGCGTACAGATCCCACGGCTCCACCGGGTCCGAGGAGTCCACATAGCGGGGAATGTTCAGGTTGTAGTCGTTATCGCGGATCTCATCCTTTCCGACAAGACGGGAGAAACCCTCGACCGTTGCGCGAGAATCAACGACGTCGACAATTCGCCTGATATCTGATGACCTCAGCTTGTTGTTCTTCCCATCCTTCTCGAAACCCTTTGAGGCATCGATGATGAGCACATCGCTCTCGGATCGGTTCTGCCGCAGCACCATGATGATGGTAGGGATGCCGGTACCGTAGAAGATGTTCGCAGGCAGTCCTATGATGGCCGCGATCTTGTCGTTCTCGATAAGATTCCGGCGAATCTGCCCCTCCTCGCCGCCACGGAACAAGACGCCGTGCGGCAAGACGATGCACATGATACCCGACGGCTTCAGGTGGAAGAGGTCATGGAGCAAGAACGCGTAGTCCGCCTTGGATCGCGGCGCCAGGCCGTAATTCGAGAAGCGCGGGTCTACGTCCTTTCCATCCGGCTCCCAGCGCTGAGAGTAAGGCGGATTAGATACCACGGCATCAACGTAAAGCGGATCGTAGGTGCCCGACGGATCTGCATCGTCAAAGTACGGCCAATCGTCTTCAAGCGTATCACCGTTGCGAACGTAGATGTTCGCGGCGTTGATCCCGCGCATGACCAGATTCATTCGCGTAAGATTATAGGTGGACTGGATAAGCTCCTGTGCATAGTAGACGATGCCGTCGGCATTGCCCATGCGGCGCTTGACCGCCTCGCCGATGGTGATGAGCAGCGAGCCCGATCCGCTCGTGGGGTCGTAGATGCGTATGTTGTCACGCTCATGGAGATGGTCGGCCACGATCTCGGACATGAGCTGAGATACCTCATGGGGCGTGTAGAACTCACCGGCCTTCTTGCCGGCGCTCGACGCGAACTTCTCGATGAGATACTCGTAAATGTAGCCAAGCACGTCGTAGCCCTGACGGCCATCCATGGGAATGGACTGGATGAGGTGGATGAGCTCGCGCACAGACCGCGTCTGCGAGGAGGCGTCTCCCAGCTTGGACAACCCCGTCTGCAGCGTGGCGAACACGCCCTCGAACAGCCTCTTGCGCTTGGGGCTGACAAGACGGCTAAAAGCCGAAAGCGCATCGTACACGCGGGCGATGGTGAAGTCGTTCCCCTCGGCAATCCACGTGGAGAAGAGGTTTTCGTAGGAGATGAAATAGCCCAGGTAGTTCTGAGCGTATCCCACCGTGTCCTCGTCCTCCTCAGTGAGCTGCACCATATCGGCGGCCGCCATGCCCTCCCTGAGGAAGAACTGCTCCTCCTGCTCAGAGAGGTACTTGTAGAAGATGAAGCCAAGGATGAAGTCCTTGTACTCGCTTGCCTCCACCTTCCCGCGCATGCGGTTGGCGGATTCCCAGATCTTGGATGCGAGCTGCTGCTTGTTCATAGGTTCGTCTCCTCCTCGCATAATCGCAGGTAGGGCGATTATACCGGACGTTGGCATAACGAGAGGCGCCCCGCGCGCGGGTGGCGGGCGGGGCGCTTCGGGGCTCTCTTGGCGCGGGTGCTAGAGGATCATGTCGCGGGCTATCTGGAGGGCGTCGTCGATGCCCTCGGCGTTCTTGCCGCCAGCCTGGGCCATGGAGGGCTTGCCGCCGCCCCCGCCCTGGATGGCCGGGCCCATAGCCTTGATGACGGCGCCGGCGTTGAAGCCGGCGGCCACCGCCTCGTCGGAGCCGGCGGCCATGAGCACGGGCTTCCCGCCGGCCACGGCAGCCGCCACCAGCGCGCCCGGGCGCTCCATGCGCGAGCGCACGACATCCCACAGGTTGCGCATCTGGCCGCCGTCGCTCACCTCGGTCCGGGCGATGATGACCGGGTAGCCAGCCGGGGCCTCCTGAACCTGGGCCAGCAGCTCGGCCACGGCGTCGCCGCCGATGGCGCCCTGGGCGCGCTTGCTCTTCTGCTGGAGCTCCTTAAGCGCCTTGACGTTGGCAGCCGCGCGCTCGGCCACGTCCGAGGGCGACACGCGCAGGGCGGCCGCGGCCTCCTTCAGCTCGGCCTCCATCTTGTTGACGTAGGCGAGCGCGCCGTAGCTGGTGACGGCCTCGATGCGGCGCAGGTTGGCGCCCACCGACGACTCGGAGACGATCTTCGCGAAGCCGATCTCGGCAGTGTTGGCCACATGGCAGCCGCCGCAGAGCTCGCGGGAGAAGTCGCCCGCCTCCACGACGCGCACTGTCTCGCCGTACTTCTCGCCGAACAGCGCGGTCACGCCGTTGGCGCGCGCCTCGTCGAGCGAGGTCTCGTAGATGCTCGTGGGCACGGCCTCCATGATGCGCAGGTTGGCCACGCGCTCCACCTCGGCGATCTGCTCGGGCGTGAGGGCCTCGAAGTGGGTGAAGTCGAAGCGCAGGCGGTCGGGGCCCACGTAGGAGCCGGCCTGCTTGACGTGCTCGCCGAGCACCTGGCGCAGGGCCGCGTGGAGGATGTGGGTGGCCGTGTGGTTGCGCTCGATGGCCGCGCGGCGCTGGGCGTCGACGCGGGCCACCACGGCATCGCCCACGGCCAGCGGGCCGTCCTCGCAGCGCACGGAGTGGACGACGAGGCCCTTCTCCGGCGCCTTGGTGTCGAGCACGTAGACGTGCCCCTCGCCGTTCTCGATAAGGCCGGTGTCGCCCACCTCGCCGCCCATCTCGGCGTAGAAGGGGGTGATGTCCAGGACGACCTCGCCGGCCTCCCCCGCCGCCAGCGCGTCCACGCGCTCGCCGTCGCGCACGAGGGCGACCACGCGGGCCTCGGCAGCCGTCGCGTCATAGCCCACGAAACGCGTGGGACCGAGCTCGGCCAGCAGGTCGGCGTAGACGCCGCCGTAGGTGGACCAGGCGGCCTCGGCGTCCTTCGCGCCGGCGGCGCGGGCGCGCTCGCGCTGGGCCGTCATGGAGCGCTCGAAGCCCTCCATGTCCACCGTCACGCCGCGGGCCTCCGCTATCTCGCGCGTCACCTCCACGGGGAACCCGTAGGTGTCATGCAGGGTGAAGGCCTCCTCGCCAGCCAGCACGTCGCCCTCCAGGTTGGCGAGCGCCTCCTCCAGGAAGCTCTGGCCCTGGCGCAGCGTGGCGCCGAAGCGGTCCTCCTCGGCCAGGATGAGCTTGCGCTCGAGCTCGCGGTTCTCCACGATCTCGGGGTAGACGTCGCCCATCAGGCGCACGATCTCGTCCACGTACTCGTTGAGGAACGGACCCTCGATGCCGATGAGATGCGCCTTCATGATGGCGCGGCGCAGCAGGCGACGCAGCACGTAGCCGCGGCCCTCGTTGGAAGGCAGGATGCCGTCGGCGATCATGAAGGTGACCGCGCGGCTGTGATCGGCGATGATGCGCAGGGCCAGGTCAGCCTCGGGATCGTCCCCGTAGGCCTTGCCGGAGAGGCGCTCGCCCACGCCCACCAGGCTGCGCAGCACGTCGGTGTCGTAGTTGGACTGGACGCCCTGCATGATGGCGGCCATGCGCTCGAGGCCCATGCCCGTGTCGATGTTCTTCT
>CANSQW010000142.1 GCA_947649215.1 uncultured bacterium
GCCCTCCTCACCGCCGTCCCCCAGCTGGGCATGGGCCTAAGCCGCGGCGGTGCGCTCCTTGCGGGCGGCAGAGCGGCGCTGCATGGCGTCGACGCACTGGGCCACGGCGGCGTCGCCCGTGACGTTAACGACGGTGCGCATCATGTCGAGGATGCGGTCCACGCCGGCCACGAGCGCCACGCCCTCCACGGGCAGGCCCACCGACTGGAGCACCATGGCGAGCATGATCATGCCGCTGCCCGGTACGCCGGCGGTGCCGATGGAGGCGAGCACGCAGGTGGCCACCACGGTGAGCTGCTGGCCGAGCGAGAGCTCCACGCCGAACACCTGCGCGATGAAGATGGCGCACACCCCCTGGTAGATGGCGGTGCCATCCATGTTGATGGTGGCGCCCAGGGGCAGGACGAAGGAGGAGACCTCCTTCGAGACGCCCATCTTCTCCGCGCACTCCATGTTGAGCGGCAGCGTGCCCACCGATGAGGCGGACGCGAAGGCGAAGCCCATGACGGGCAGCTCGCCTTTGAGGAAGAAGCGGGCCGACTTGCGGGCGAACACCTTGATGAGCCCCGAGTACACGAAGGCGATCTGGCAGGCCATGGCCACGTAGGCCACCGCCACTAGCCACGCGAGCGGCAGCAGCACCTCAGGCCCGTTGCTCGCGATGACGGGCGTGATGAGCCCGAACACGCCGAAGGGCGCGACGAGGATGATGCCGCGCATGATCTTGATGCACACCTCCGACATCGCCTCGGAGAACTCCACCACCACCCGCGCCTTCTCCCCCGCCGCGATGATGCCGAACCCGAACACCACCGCTATCACGATGACCTGGAGCATGGTGGCATCAGCCATGGGTTGGACGAAGTTGGAGGGGAAGATGTTGACGAGCGTGTCGATGAGCGAGGGCGCCTCGGCCGGCTCGTAGGAGAGGTCGGAGGTGTCGAGCGTGAAGCCCGCGCCCACGTTCATGACGTTGGCGAACACGAGCCCCAGGGCCACCGCGCAGGCGGTGGTGGCCAGGTAGAACAGGATGGTGCGCCCGCCGATGGCGCCCACCTTCTTCACGTCCTCGAGAGAGACCACCCCGGCGATGATGGAGAACAGCACGAGCGGCACGACTATCATCTTGATGAGGTTGAGGAAGATGGTGCCGAGGGGCTTTATGTAGGTGTCCGCCACCTCGGGCGCGCCCTGGAGGGCGAGACCGGCCAGCACGCCCAGGACGAGCGCGATGAAGATCCACGTGGTGAGCGAGAGGCGCCGGTCCCCGGGCGCCGCGTCGCGGGTCGACTCGTACAGGTGTGAGACCCTCCCTCCGCCGCCGGACGCGCGATGGGGCGCCCCGTGGGGCGCCCCTTCGAGCAGGTGCGGTCGGCAGCCTAGCGCTTGCCCGCCAGCAGGCGGTTGAGAGCGTTCAGGTAGGCCTTGGTGGACGACACGATGATGTCGCCGTCTGCGCCGCGGCCGGTGAAGACCTCGCCGTTGGCGGCCTTCACGCGCACGGTCACCTCGCCGAGCGCGTCGATGCCGCGGGTGACGGAGCTCACGGAGAACTCGGAGAGGTCGTTACTCACGTGCACGATGCTGTCGACCGCCTTGTACACCGCGTCGATGGGGCCGGTGCCGTACTCGCAGGCGGTCACCTCGGCGCCCTCGGGATCGACCAGGGTGACGGTGGCGGTGGGCTTGAGCGGGAAGCCGCAGCTCACCTGCACGCCCTTGAGCGCGTAGAGGGCGTCCTCCTCGCGGCCGCGCTCGTTGACCAGGCTCTCGAGGTCCTCATCGTAGACCTCCTTCTTCTTGTCGGCCATGTTGAGGAAGGCCTCGTAGAGCTTGTCGAGCTCCGCGCCCTCGAAGGCGTAGCCGAGCTCCTCCAGGCGGTGCTTGAGGGCGGCGTGCCCGCTGCGGGCCGTGAGCACGATCTGGCTCGCGCCAGCGCCCACATCGGCGGGATCGATGATCTCGTAGGTGTCGCGCTTCTTGAGCACGCCGTCCTGGTGGATGCCGGAGGAGTGCGCGAAGGCGTTGGCGCCCACGATGGCCTTGTTGGCCTGGACGCCCATGCCGGTGATGGAGCTGACCAGGCGGCTGGCCTTGGTGAACTCGCGCGTGTTGATGCCGGTGTGGGCGTCGAGCTCCGCCTCGTGCATGCGGATGCCCATCACCACCTCCTCCATGGCGGTGTTGCCCGCGCGCTCGCCGAGGCCGTTGATGGTGCACTCCACCTGGGTGGCGCCGTTCCTCACGCCGGCGAGGGCGAGCGCCGTGGCCATGCCCAGGTCGTTATGGCAGTGGACGGAGACGGTGACGTTCTCGATGCCGCGCACGTTGGCCATGAGGTAGGCGATGCGCGCGCCGAACTCCTCGGGCAGCGAGTAGCCGGTGGTGTCGGGGATGTTGACCACCGTGGCGCCCGCGTCCACGACGGCCTGGATGACGCGCACGAGGAAGTCGTAGTCGGACCGGCCGGCGTCCTCGGCGTAGAACTGCACGTCCTCGACGTACTTCTTCGCGTAGCGCACGGCGGCCACGGCGCGCTCGACGCAGGTGTCCTCGTCGATGCGCAGCTTGTCGGCCAGATGCGACGGGCTCACGCCGATGCCGGTGTGGATGCGCGGGCGCTTGGCGTACTTGAGCGCGTCGGCGGCCACGTCGATGTCCTTCTCGATGGCGCGGGTGAGGCCGCATACCACCGCGTCGTCGCCGGCCAGCTCGGCGATGCGGCGCACGCTCTCGAAGTCGCCGGGGCTCGAGATGGGGAAGCCCGCCTCGATGACATCGACGTTCATGCGCAGGAGCTCCCGGGCGATGACGAGCTTCTCCTCGGTGTTCATGGAGGCGCCCGGCGACTGCTCGCCGTCGCGCAGGGTGGTGTCGAAGATGTCGATCTTGCGGGTCATAGCGGTTCTCCTTCTCGTTCCTCTCATCCCCTCGGCCCCGGCACGCCGGGGCGCCGGCGGGGCGACCGACGCATACGGGGCCACGGTAGCCCCCTTATGTTAAGAGCGGGTTTCTACAGCGAGATGTACCACAGGTTCTTCAGGTCGATGGCGGCGCGCAGGCTCGCGAGGATCTCCTCGGTCACCTCGCCCTCCACGTTCATGAAGACGAGCGCGCATTGCTCAGCGGGCTTGTCGCCGATCTGCATGGTGGTGATGTTGACGTTCGCCTGGCCGAGGATGGTGCCGATGGCGCCGATGCGGCCCGGGGCGTCCACGTACTCGAAGACGAGGCACTGCTTGGCCGGCGCGATGTCGATCTTGTAGCCGAGCAGCGACACGATGCGGGCGGCCTGGTTGGCGCCGTAGAGGGTGACGCCCACCTCCACGCCGTCGGCAGCCACGCGCGCGGCCGAGGCGTACTCCCCCGCCTCGGGGACGGCCTCGGTCTCCACGTGGATGCCGTGGCGGTCGGCCACGGCGGCAGCGTTGGCGGCCGAGACGGCGCCGATGCGACGGTAGGCCAGGATGCCGTCGAGCGCCCCGGCGAGCAGGATGGCCGGGTCGGCGTCGGCGATGGAGCCGGCGGCCTCCAGGTGCAGCGCCTTGGGCGTGGCGCCGAGGATCTGCCCGATGACGCGGCCGGCCATCTGGCAAGCGGGCACGTAGGGCCCGACGGCGTCCATCACGTCGGGCGGCAGCGGCGAGGCGTTGATGGCCGTGGGCACGATGGAGCCCTCAAGGCCCTCCCACACGTACTCGGCGATCTGGGATCCGGCGCGCACCTGGGCTTCCTTGGTGACGGCGGCGATATGGGGGGTGAGCAGGGCGTTCGGGAACTCATGCAGGGGGCTTTCCCGGCAGGGCTCCTCCTCGAACACGTCGATGCCCACCGCGGCCACCTTGCCCGCGGCCACGAAGTCGGCCACCGCGGCCACGTCGAAGATGCCCCCGCGGGCGCAGTTGACGAGGATCACGCCGTCCTTCATGGCGGCCAGCTCGGAGGGGCCGAAGAGCCCCATGGTCTCGGCGGTCTTGGGCAGGTGGACGGTGATGAAGTCGGCCAGGGGGAGGATCTCCTCCACCGAGTCGAACAGCTCCACGCCCAGCGCGGCGGCGCGCTCGGGGCTGCAGTAGGGATCATGCCCCACGAGCCGCATGCCGAAGCCGCGGGCGCGCTCAGCCACGAGCCCGCCGATGCGCCCGAGGCCGAAGATGGCGAGCGTCTTCTGGTAGAGCTCGGTGCCGGTGAAGGCGGCGCGCTCCCACGAGCCCGCGTGCATGGACGCGTCGGCCTGGGGCAGGCGGCGGGCGCAGGCCAGGAGCAGCGCCATGGTGTGCTCGGCGGCCGAGACGATGTTGGAGGTGGGGGCGTTGCAGACGATGATGCCGCGCTCAGAGGCGGCCTCCACGTCGATGTTGTCGATGGTCACGCCCGCCCGCCCGATGATCTTGAGGTTGACGGCCGCATCCAGAAGCGCCGGCGTCACCTGGGTCTGGGAGCGCACGATGAGCGCGTCGTAGGGGGCGATGGCCGCCGCCAGGGCCTCAGGCGCCAGGTCGAGCCGCACGTCCACCTCGTAGCCCTTGCGCCGCAGGATATCCAGACCCTCGTCGGCGATCTTCTCCGTGACCAGAACCCTCTTCCGCGTCATGGCGTGCGCTCCCCTTCCTCACTACGCTGGCAAAGACGGGCGGCCGCACGGGACGGCCGCCCTCACTCAGGGGGAATGA
>CANSQW010000143.1 GCA_947649215.1 uncultured bacterium
CCATGACGTAGTCGAAGCGGACGCCCGAGCGCACGAACACCTTCTTCACGCCGGGCAGCGCACGCAGCTTGCGCAGAAGGGCCACGTAGTCGGCATGATCGACCTCCAGCTTGCGGCAGGGCTCGGGCGCCAGGCAGCGCTTAGACGGGCAGGCGCCGCGCCGCAGCTGGGCGGCGCAGGCGGGCGCGCGGAAGTTGGCCGTGGGGCCGCCGACGTCGTGGATGTAGCCCTTGAAGGCAGGGTCGTCCACGAGGGCGCGGGCCTCCTCGAGCAGCGACTCGTGGCTGCGCGCCTGCACGATGCGGCCCTGGTGGAAGGTGAGCGCGCAGAAGGCGCACTCGCCGAAGCAGCCGCGGTTGCTGATGAGCGAGAAGCGCACCTCGTCGAGGGCCGGCACGCCGCCGGCAGCGTCGTAGGAGGGGTGCCACGCGCGGGTGAAGGGCAGGCGGTAGACGGCGTCGAGCTCGGGCGTGGTGAGCGGCTCGGCCGGCGGGTTCTGCACCACGTAGACGCCGTTCGGGTAGGGCTCCACCAAACGCCCGCCCGTGATGGGGTCGGAATTGGCGTACTGCGTGGCGAAGCTGGCGGCGAAGGCGCGCCTGTCGGCGCTCACCTCGTCCCACGAGGGCAGCAGCTCGTAGTCGACGACCGAGCCCAAGTCGGAGGTGCGGTAGACCGTGCCGGGGATGAACGTGAGGTCGGCGACGCCAAGGCCCGCGTCGAGCGCCTCGGCGATGGCCACGACGGAGCGCTCCCCCATCCCGTAGGAGACGAGGTCGGCCCCGGAGTCGAGCAGGATGGAGCGCTTGAGCTTGTCCGACCAGTAGTCGTAGTGGGCCAGCCGGCGCAGCGACGCCTCGATGCCGCCCAGGATGACGGGGGTCTTCTTATAGGTGCGGCGGATGAGGTTGCCGTAGACGACAGCCGCGTGGTTGGGGCGGCGGCCGCCCTCGCCGCCGGGGGTGTAGGCGTCCTGATGACGGCGCTTCTTGGCCACGGTGTAGTGGTTGACCATGGAGTCCATGTTGCCGGCGGACACGAGAAAGCCCAGGCGCGGCTCGCCGAACACGGTGACGGAGGCGTCGTCGTTCCAGTCGGGCTGGGCGATGACGCCCACCTTGAAGCCGTGGGCCTCAAGCAGGCGCACGATGATGGCCGAGCCGAAGGAGGGATGGTCGACGTAGGCGTCGCCGGACACGTAGACGAAGTCCACCTGACCCCACCCGCGGGCACGGGCGGCCTCAGCCGTGAGGGGCGGGAAGGCGGCCTCGTCGAGGCGCGGGGCGCCGGTCTCGGGCCGGCGGGCGTCCTTGCGGGCGGCCATCTTAGCGCCCCCCTTCCTCGCCGGGCTCCGGCACGTGGACGTAGCCGTGGGGCTCGGGACCCTCCACCACCGCAGGACGCGCCTGGGGCGGCACGAGCACGCGCAGGGCGCGCGGTGCGAGCGCCACGTCGAAGGCAGTGCCCTCCAGCCGCTCGCCATCCACCTGCGCGGGCACCGGCTCATCGAACTCGATGCGCAGGCTGCGCGCGCGACGGAACTCCAGCTCCTTGAAGCGGGTGTGGTGGCCGTCCTTGGCCAGCAGGAATACGAGGGTCGCCTTGCGCCGCGTGATGGGCGGGTGCGCGACCACCACGTCAAACCGCCCGTCGGCCACCGACGCCTGGGGCGCCACGTTGAAGCCGCCGCCGTAGGTGGGCCCGTTCTGCACGGCGAAGAGGAACATCTCGCCCTCCTGCGGCGCGCCGCCGTCGAAGGAGACCCGGTAGCGATAGCGCTCAAGGTGGTTGAGCAGCTGGTCGAGCCCGGAGGTCAGGTAGAGCAGGGTGCCCGTGCGGCCCGTGCGCTTGCGACGCTCCACCGTGTCGAGGGCGATGGCCGCGTCCAGGCCGAACGAGAGCGTCTCGGCGAAGTAGACGCCGTTCACGCACCCCACGTCCACCAGCGTCGGGCGCGCGTCGGCCAGCTGGGCCACGGCACGGGCGACGTCGCGCTCCATGGAGAGCGTGGCGGCGTAGTCGTTGCCCGACCCCACGGGGATGACGCCGAGCGCGGGGCGCCCGTCAGCAGGCAGGGCCATGAGGCCGTTGACCACCTCGTGGATGATGCCGTCGCCGCCGAGGGCCACCACCACGTCGAAGCCGGCCGCGCCGGCGGCCAGCTCCCGACCATGACGCGGGCCGGCCGTGGGACGCACCTCCACCTGGGCGCCGGGCAGCGCCTCGCACAGCAGCACCTCGGCCTCGGCGGCCGCATCGGCGCCGCGGCCGTTCTGCGCCGCCGGGTTGGCGATGACCAGCACGCGCTTCGCATCCAAGGCCACAGGCCCTCCCTTCCCTTGAAAACAGCGGAAGCCGGATCATCCCGGCTTCCGCGTGATTATACCCGTGCGCGGCCGGCGCCCAGGGGCGGCGGCGCGACGTTTGCCGAGGCGCTACTCGGCGGGGGCCTCCTCGGCCGGAGCAGCCTGCTCAGCCGGGTCGAACTCGGTGATGACGGCGTGCTCGAGAACCCAGTTGTTCGCCTTCAGACGCTCGGCGGACTCGCGCAGGGCGAAGCCGCGGCCGGACTGCTCGAACTGCTGGCGCAGCTGCTTGGGGTTGGCCTGCGGGTTCATGGCGCGGCAGGCGGCCTCGATGTCCTCGTCGGTGAGGGTGAGCTTCTCGTGGCGGAACACGGAGTCGAGCGCGAAGCCCTGGACGAGCATCTCGCGGGTCTGGAGCATGAGCATCATGCCGAACTGCTGCTCGCCGCCGTTCTGGGCCACGAAGTCCTCCCAGCTCTGGCCGGACTGCTGCAGCTCCATGCGCATGTTCTCCATGAGGTTCGCGCGCATGGCCTCGTACACCTCATCGGCGATCTTGCCCTCGAAGCGACGGGCGAGCTCGGACACCGCCAGCTGGCGCTTGTAGTTCTCGTACTGCTCGCGGGCGCCGCGCTCGACGTTGCGCTGGATGTCGGCGCGCAGCTCGGCCGCGCTCTTGTACATGGGCATGTTGGTGGCCACCCACTCGTCGTCGATCTCGGGCAGCGTGGGCTTCTGGATCTCCTTCACCGTGACGGTGCAGTCGATGACCTCGGTGATCTCGTTGAAGTCCTCGTCAAGGCCGGGGCCCTCGAAGGTGAAGGTCTTCGTCTCGCCGGGCTGCATGCCGAGGATCTCCTGGTCGAAGCCGTCGGGCATGTAGCCCTCGCCGGCCGTGTAGGTGCGGCCGTCGGTGGTGAGGCCGGCCACCTCCTCGCCGTCCTTCAGGCACTTCATGGAGATGAGGCAGCTGTCGCCCTTCTCCACCGGCTTGGCGTCGGCGGTGACGTAGGTGGTGTAGCGCTCGGCCATCTCCTTGAGCTGCTGGTCGACGATCTCCTCGTTCAGGGCGAACTTGGGGACCTTGATCTCCACCGGGTCGTAGGACTTCAGCTCGTAGTCGGGCTTGAGGGCCACCACGACGTCGAAGGCGAACTCGCGGTCGCGCTTGAGGGCGGACTTGGGCTCGGGCTGCGGCGGGAAGGACGGGATGAGGTTCTTCTTGTCGAGCGCGAACGGCACGAGGCCCTGGATGGCGCCGGCCTCGACGATGGAGTCGAGGTTCTTGATGCCCATCTTCTCCTCCGCCACCTGGGCGATGGTCTTGCCCTGCTCCGGGCGCAGGCCCATGGACTGCGCGAAGCCGAGCTGGCCCGCGTGCAGGGCGTTGTTGACTTCCTCGGGGGTGGCGACGCACTCCAGGCGAACCTGGTTGCCGTCGAGCTTCTTCATGCTCACTTTCATGGATGCGGCTCCTTGCTGTTGACAGGTCGTTCAATGGGGCGGGCAGGCGGCCCGCGTCATGCACGAGGCGTATTCTAGCGCAAGCCGGCCGAACATCCGTCAGCAAGCCGCAACTTTGCACCCCTGCGAGCGCAGAAAATCACACAGCCCGCCCTCAAGCCGCGAGGCGCCGCAGGGCGAGCCCCGGCCTGGCGCCGCCGTAAGGCCGGGCGGCCCATGGCGCGGGCGGGTTAGGGCCTGGCGGGCCATGACGTGCGCAGGCGGCGCGCCTAGGATGGAAGGTACGGGACGAGACGCGGAAGGGGGCGCGATGGGCGCGCGATGGGGACGGCTGGCGGCGGGGTGCCTGGTGATGGCGATGATCGGGTTCATCTACGGGTGGTCGGTGTTCTCGGCGCCGCTGGTGGAGGAGTTCGGCTGGGCGCCCTCGGCCCTCTCGTTCACGTTCACGCTGCTCATGTGGGCCTTCTGCGCCGGAGGCATCATCGGCGGGCGCCTGGTGCGCCGCATCCCGTCGCGCGTGGCCGTGTGGCTGGCCGCGGGGCTCACGCTGGCCGCCTTCGTCAGCACGGCGCTCTTCGCCCGCGCCGAGGCGCCCTGGCTGCTCTACCTCACCTACGGCGTGCTGGGCGGCTGCGGCGTGGGCGTCGCCTACACGGCGGCCATGGGGGCGACCATGGCGTGGTTCCCCGACCGGGCCGGCCTGGCCTCGGGACTCATGCTGCTGTGCTACTGCCTGTCGACCATGGCGCTGAGCTCGGTGGCGGCGTGGCTGTTCGACGCCATCGGCTGGCGCGCGGCCTTCGGCGTGCTGGGCGCGGCCACTGCCGCCGTGACCGCCGCAGCCGCCCTCTTCCTGCGCGCGCCGCGACCCGG
>CANSQW010000144.1 GCA_947649215.1 uncultured bacterium
GAGGTGACCGCCGTGCTCGGCGCCGGCACCGCCGAGGCCCTCGTGGCCCGCGAGCGCTTCTGCGCCGCGCTCGGAGACGAGCCGCGCTGCTCCACCGACGACGGCACCTACGGGCGCGCCGGCTTCTGCACGCCGCTCGTGGCCGAGGCGCTTGCCGAGGCTGCCGCGGAGGGGCGCCCCTTCGACTACGTGGCCTGCTGCGGGCCCGAGCCGCTCATGCGCCTGGTGGCGGGCCTGGCCGAGGATGCCGGCGTGTTCTGCGAGGTGTCGCTTGAGCGCCGCATGGCGTGCGGCGTGGGCGCGTGCCTCTCGTGCGTGGTCGACACCGTGGACGGCAAGCGCCGCGCCTGCGTGGACGGCCCGGTCTTCCCCGCGAAGGAGGTGGTGTGGTGATGCAGCGCGCACCCCGTAAGACCAACGTGAAGCTGGCCGTCGACCTGGGCGGCCTGGCTATGAGAAACCCCGTCACCACCGCGTCGGGCACCTTCGGCGCGGGCCGGGAGTACCACGACTTCGTGGACGTGGCGGCCCTGGGCGCCGTCACCACCAAGGGCGTGTCGCTTCACGGCTGGGAGGGCAACGCGAGCCCGCGCATCGCGGAGGTCCCCTCCGGCATGCTCAACTCCATCGGGCTTCAGAACCCCGGCGTCGACCACCTCAAGGCCTGCGAGCTGCCCTGGCTCGCCGAGGTGGGCGCCACCGCCATCGTCAACGTCTCCGGCCACAGCTTCGATGAGTACGTGGCCGTCATCGAGGCGCTCGAGGAGGCGCCCGTGGCCGCCTACGAGGTGAACATCTCGTGCCCCAACGTGGACGCCGGCGGCATGACCATGGGATGCCACGTCCCCTCGGTCGAGAAGGTGGTGGGGCTGTGCCGCGCCGCCACGAAGCGCCCGCTCATCGTCAAGCTCACGCCCAACGTCACCGACATCACCGAGATAGCCCGCGCGGCCGAGGCCGCCGGCGCCGACGCGGTGTCGCTCATCAACACCCTGCTCGGCATGGCCGTGGACGCCCGCCGGCGCCGCCCCCAGCTCGCCCGCGTGGTGGGCGGCTTCTCCGGCCCGGCCGTCAAGCCCGTCGCGCTGCGCATGGTCTGGCAGGTGGCCCAGGCCGTGAAGGTGCCCGTGCTCGGCATGGGCGGCATCGCATCGGGCACCGACGCCGTGGAGTTTATGCTCGCCGGCGCCACCGCCGTGGCCGTGGGCACCGCCAACTTCGCCAATCCCTGTGCCACCGTGGACGTGATCGACGGCATCATCGACTACTGCGAGGAGCAGGGGGTAACCGACGTCAACGAGCTGATAGGAGCCTTGGAATGCTAGAGAGAAACCTCGTCGCCGACTTCCACGCGCTGCCGGCGCGCGACCGCGTCATCGTGGCGCTCGACTGCAACACCGGCTGGGAGGCCATCGTCATGGCCGATGCGCTCGTGGGCAAGGCCTCGTGGGTGAAGGTGGGCATGACCCTCTACTACGCCGAGGGCCCCGCCATCATCCAGATGTTCAAGCGCCGCGGGTTCAAGGTGTTCCTCGACCTCAAGTTCCACGACATCCCGCACCAGATCGAGGGCGCGGCCCGCTCGGCCACGGCCGCCGGCGCCGACATGATCACCATGCACACCGTGGGCGGTCGCGCCATGATGGAGGCCGCCCAGCGCGGCGCGGAGCTGGGCGCTGCCGATGCGGGGCGCGCCGTGCCGGCCACCCTCGGCATCACGGTGCTCACCTCCATGGACGCCGCGGCGCTGGCCGAGACCGGCGTCACGCGCCCCCTGACCGACCAGGTGGCGGCGCTGGCCGAGCTCGCCCGCCTCTCCGGCATCTCCGGCGTGGTGGCCTCGCCGCTCGAGGCGCAGATGCTGCGCGGCATCCTCGGCCCCGACGCCTTCATCGTGACGCCCGGCGTGCGCCCCGCCGGCGCCGAGCTGGGCGACCAGAGCCGCGTCATGACGCCGGCCGAGGCCTTCCGCGCCGGCTCCTCCCACATCGTGGTGGGCCGCCCCATCACCCAGGCGCCCGACCCCGTGGCCGCCTTCGACGCCATCGCCGCCGAGCTCGAGGGCCTGTAGGCCGCGTCGCAGGCCCGCCCGGCCCGGCAGGGGAGGGCAGGCCTGCCCTCGACGCGCCCCTCGCTCGCTTTGAGGCAAAAGCCCAGCATATGCGGGTATTTTGTAGTGGATTTGCGGAATTCAGCCCGCTGAGGGGCCATTTTCGCGGACGGCTGCCCATAATGGCCCCATGGAAAGCGGCCGCGCCGCCGAAAGCCCCCGCCCGATCAGGGGTTTTTCGGCGTATTCTGCGGAATCGGGCCCCAGGGGCCCACGCGGCGCCCCCGACCATGGCAGTATCACGAGACCGTCCGGAGAGAAGGAGACATACCCCATGGCTATTCCCCAGCTGAGCCCCGAGGCCCGCGCCGAGGCCCTCGAGAAGGCAAAGGCCGCCCGCATCCGCCGCGCCGAGGTGCGCGATGACCTGAAGTCCGGAAAGCTCACCATCGAGCAGGTGCTCGACATGAAGGAGGACCCGGTCGTGGGCCGCATGAAGGTGGCCACCCTCATCGAGACCATGCCCGGCTACGGCAAGGCCAAGGCTGAGAAGGTCATGCGCGAGCTGCAGATCGCTGAGAGCCGCCGCCTGCGCGGCCTGGGCGAGCGCCAGCGCACCGCGCTGCTGGAGCGACTGGGCTAAGGTCGCATGAGGCACGGAAACCTCTTCGTCATCTCGGGCCCCTCGGGCGCCGGCAAGGGCACGCTGGTGGCCCGCCTCCTCCAGGAGGTGCCGGACGCGTGGGTGTCCGTCTCGGCCACCACGCGCTCCCCGCGCGAGGGCGAGCGCGACGGCGTCCAGTACTTCTTCAAGACCGAGGAGGAGTTCATGGACGAGGTCGCCCATGACGGGCTTCTCGAGTGGGCGCGCTACGCCGGCAACTGCTACGGCACGCCGCGCGCCTCGGTGGAGGAGCACATGGCCGCAGGCGACCAGGTCATCCTGGAGATCGACGTCCAGGGCGCCTTCCAGGTGCGTGAGAAGATGCCCGAGGCGCGCCTCGTGTTCATCGAGCCGCCCTCGCTCGAGGTGCTTGAAGCGCGCCTGCGCGGGCGCGGCACCGAGGCCGATGACGTCATCGCTGAGCGCATGGCCGCTGCGAAGGTGGAGCTTTCCCAGAAAATGAGCTATGATATACGGCTGGTAAACGACGACCTGGACGAGGCAGTCCGCGCCCTGGTCGCCTACGTAGACGAACAAGCCGAGAAACCGCGAGGATAACCAACCTATGAGCATCATCGAACCTAAGATCGACATCCTGCTGGGCGAGACCGACAACGACCGCTTCCTGCTGTGCGCCCTGGCGTCCAAGCGCGCCCACGACATCAACGACATGATGCGCGGCCAGCGCGACCGCGCCATCCAGCTGCAGACCGCCGTCGAGATCGCCCGCGCCGCCGACAAGAAGCCGCTCTCCATGGCGTTTGCCGAGGTCGCCCGCGGCGAGGTCTCCTTCAACCCGGAGTCCATCGACGTCAAGAACCACTAATGGCGGAGTTCCAGCGCATCATCCTGGTCCACTATCATGAGATCGGGCTGAAGGGCCACAACCGCAGCGTATTCGAGAAGCGCCTCCTGAGAAACCTGGAGGCGCTTCTTTCCGCGTACCCTCTGGTCACCATCCACCGCATCGCCGGGCGCCTGTGCGTGTTCCTCCGCGAGGGCACGGGGCGCGACGAGGCCTTCGCCTGCGCGGACGCCATCGTCGGCGTGCCGGGCGTGGCGCGCGTCTCGTGCGGCTTCAAGTGCGAGCGCGACCTAGGCCAGATGGGCGAGGCGGCGCTTCTCGCGCTCGCCGAGGCGGGGGAGTTCGCGAGCTTCAAGGTGCACGCCCGCCGCAACCACACCGATTTTCCCATCGACTCCATGCAGATGAACCGTGACGTGGGGGCCATGCTGTGCGCCGCGCACCCCGACAAGCGGGTCATCATGAAGAACCCCGACGTCACCGTGGGGGTGGAGGTGGTGCAGAGCGCCGCCTACGTCTACGCGCGGTCGGTGCGCGGCATCGGCGGCCTGCCTGTCGGGTCGTCTGGCCGCGTGGCGTGCCTCCTGTCCTCGGGCATCGACTCGCCGGTGGCGCTGTGGCGCATGGCCCGACGCGGCGCCGTGCCCGTGGGCGTGCACTTCTCGGGCCGCCCGCAGACCTCCGACGCCTCGGAGTACCTGGTGGACGACATCGCGCGCGTGCTTGAGAAGACGGGCTGCATCGGGCGCGTCTACGTGGTGCCCTTCGGCGACTGCCAGCGCGAGATATCGCTCACCGCGCCGCCCTCGCTGCGCATCATCCTCTACCGCCGCCTCATGTTCCGCGTCGCCGAGCGCCTCGCCCAGCGGGAGGGCGCCGGCGCGCTCGTGACCGGCGAGAGCCTTGGCCAGGTGGCCTCGCAGACCCTCGAGAACATCCGCGCCACCGACGCCTCGGTCACCCTGCCGGTGTTCCGCCCGCTCATCGGCAACGACAAGCTTGAGATCATCGACCAGGCCCAGCAGCTGGGAACCTTCGAGATATCGTCCATGGACGCGCCGGACTGCTGCACGCTGTTCATGCCGCGCTCGCC
>CANSQW010000145.1 GCA_947649215.1 uncultured bacterium
CGGCCGACGACGGCCACCGCAGGGCTGGGTACGTTAACCATGATCCCTCCTTGTTCCGGCGCACAGTATAGCAGAGCGACCAGGGCGCGCCCCTCATCTCGCAAGGGGCCGAGGGGCGCCCGACGAGGACGCGCCAGGGCCGGGCGCGCAAGCCGCCCGCGGCGGGATCGAGAAGCGCGCGGGGCCGCGTCGGGGCCAGCCGAGCGGGATTCCTAGAACTTGCGGAAGCGGGCGTAGCGGCGACCCAGGAGCTCGTCAGCGGGAAGGGCCGCCAGCTCGGCGAGGGCCGCCTCGACGTAGGCGCGGACGTGGGCCACGGCCTGGTCGGGATTCTCGTGCGCGGGGCGCTCGCCTTCGTCGAGCACGGCGTCCACCACCCCCAGCTCGCGGGCATCCTCGGCGCTGATGCGCATGACGGCCGCCGCCTCGGGCGCGCGCGTGCGATCCTTCCACAGGATGGAGGCGAAGCCCTCCGGCGAGAGCACCGAGTACACGGCATGGCGCTGCATGGCCACGCGGTCAGCCACCGCCAGGGCCAGCGCGCCGCCGCTGCCGCCCTCGCCGATGAGCACGCTCACCACGGGCACGGGCAGTCCGGCCAGGCCGTAGAGGTTCTCGGCGATGGCGTTGCCCTGGCCGCGTTCCTCGGCCTCGGTGCCGCAGAAGGCGCCCTGCGTATCCACCAGGCACACGACGGGCCGGCCGAACTTCGCCGCCTGGCGCGCCAGGCGCAGCGACTTGCGGTAGCCCTCGGGCTGAGGGCAGCCGAAGTTGCGGCGGATGCGATCCTTGAGGTCGACGCCCTTCTCCTGCGCGATGATGGTCACGGGCACGCCGCCGAGCCAGCCGATGCCGGCGATGATGGCGCCGTCGTCGCCGAAGGAGCGATCGCCGTGCAGCTCGACGAAGCCGTCGACCATCCCCGCCAGGTACGCCGAGGCCGTCGGCCGGTGCGTGTTGCGGGCGAGCAGCACGCTCTCCCAAGCGGGGTTGTCCCCCACCCCCGCGGCGGCCTCGGCCCGCGCACGCCGCGTGGGGAAGCGGGAGGAAACGGAGGGCGCCCCCGTCGCGGGGGCCTCGTCAGCCGCGGATGCGCCAGCGGGTTGCGTGCCGGGAAGAGCGCCGACCGCACCGAGCCGGCCCGCCAGCGCGGCGGGGGCGCCCTCCACCCCCTCCCCGATCCGCGCGCTGCGCTTCCCCACGCTGTGCAACGCCACGAGGTTGACGAGCGTTTCCCGCAGGTTCTCACGGGGAACCACGGCATCGATGAGGCCGTGGGAGAGGGCGAACTCGGCGGTCTGGAAGCCGGCGGGGAGCTCCTGCTTGATGGTGTCGCGGATGACGCGCTGGCCGGCGAAGCCGATGAGCGCGCCCGGCTCGGCCAGGATGATGTCGCCGAGCATGGCGAACGACGCGGTGACGCCACCGGTGGTGGGGTCGGTGAGCACCGCGAAGTACGGCAGGCCGACGGTTCCATGGCGCTCGAGCGCAGCGGACACCTTCGCCATCTGCATGAGCGACGCGAGGCCCTCCTGCATGCGCGCGCCGCCGGACGCCGTGAAGATGATGACGGGCAGGCGCTCGGCGGTGGCGCGCTCGACCAGCCGCGTGATCTTCTCGCCCACCACCGAGCCCATCGAGCCCATCATGAAGCCGGAATCCATGACGCCGAGCGCCACGGGCAGGCCGCCGAGCGTCGCGCGGCCGCAGCGCACGGCCTCATCGAGGCCGGTGCGGTCGCGCTGGTCGGCCAGCTTCTCCTGGTAACCGGGGAAGAAGAGCGGGTCGCGCGGCGGGATGAGGGCGTCCCACTCCTCGAAGCTGCCGCGATCGGCCACGGCGGCGATGCGCTCGGCGGCCGAGAGGCGGAAGAGGGCGCCGCAGCTGGGGCAGGCGCCGCGGGGCGCGTCGAGGGCGGCCTCCTCGAAGGCCGTGCGGCAGCGGGGACAGGTGCGCCAGGGGCCCTCGCCCTGCGGAGCGGGCGCCGCGGAGCAGACGGCGCGCCGCACAGCCCCGCGCGGGGACGCGACCGGCGCCGTCGCGGCAGGGCCGAGGCTGACGGATACGTAGGCGCGCTTGCGGCTCATCGGGAGCGCCCCTCTGTCCGAGCGCCCGACGGGGCGGCGCCTTCGCGAGCCTCGTCCTTCGCTAGGACGTACTTCTGGGTGGCCGAGGCGCACAGCTCGCCGTCGACGGAGGCCTCGACCTCCGCCACCACCAGGCGCGACGACGACTTCACGATGCGCGCCCGCAGCGTCAGCACGTCGCCGGGACGCACCTGGCGGCGGAAGCGCGCGCCGTCGATGCCGGTGAGGAACCCGAGGGCGCCGCCATCCGCACGTCCCACGAGGGCGCAGAACGACGCAGCCTGGGCCAGCGCCTCCATGATGATGACGCCGGGCAGCACCGGGTAGGCGGGAAAGTGCCCGGCGAACAGCGGCAGGTCGGGGCGCACGTCGAGCTCCGCGTGGATGGAGGCGCCGGGCTCGCAGGAGACGACACGGTCGACCCAGCGAAACGGCGCGCGGTGCGGCAACACCGCCTCGACGGCGTCGGCGCCGCACGGGTAGCTGATGTCCATGGCTTCTCTTCCCTTCTGCTTCTGATCCCGCCCGACGCAGGGCCGGGCGGGAGGTCGAATGCGGATGCGGCGAGTCCTAGCGCACCGGCGCGAACGCCAGCGACGCGTTGTGCCCGCCGAACCCGAGCGAGTTGGACAGCGCCACCTTCTGCGGGTAGTCGCGCAGGGCCTCGGTGACCACGCGGACGGGCGCCTCGGGGTCGGGCTCGGCGAAGCCGGCCGTGGGCGGCACGCAGTCGCTCGCCACGGAGAGCGCCGTCACGATGGCCTCCACGGCACCGGCCGCGCCCAGCGTGTGGCCGATGGCGCCCTTCACCGAGGTGACCGGCACCTCCGGCGCGCGACTGCCGCAGAGTGCGGCCAGGGCGCGGGCCTCGGTGAGGTCGTTGTGATGCGTCGAGGTGCCATGAGCGTTCAGGTGCCCCAGGTCAGCGGCGGTAAAACCGCCTTCCGCGAGCGCCATCTTCATGGCGCGGACGGCACCTTCACCCCACGGCTCGGGAGCCGTCATGTGATGCGCGTCGCCCGTGGAGCCGAAGCCGGTCACCTCGGCGATGATGTGCGCGCCGCGCGCCAGGGCGTGCTCCATCGACTCGAGCACGAGCGCGCCGGCACCCTCGCCCGGCACGAAGCCGGAGCGGTTCACGTCGAAGGGGCGCGACGCCTTCGCCGGGTCATCCTCCTTGGTGGTGGCGCCCAGGTTGCCGAAGCCAGCCAGGCAGATGGGCGTGAGCGACTCCTCCGTGCCGCCCGCCAGCGCCGCGTCCAGGTAGCCGTGGCGGATGGAGCGGTAGGCCGCGCCGATGCTGTGCGCGCCCGTGGCGCAGGCGGTCACCGGGCAGAGGCACTCGCCGCGCAGGCCGAAGCGGATGGACAGGTTGCCTGCGGCCATGTTGGTGATCATGGTGGGAATGAACAGGGGGTTCAGCCGGCGCGGGCCCTTCTCGGCCAGGGTGGCGCACCCGTTCTCGAACTCCTCCAGGCCGCCGATGCCGGTGCCGAAGACGCAGCCGATGCGGGTGGCGTCCGCCTCGGCGGGACGCAGGCCGGACTGGGCCATGGCCTCGTCGGCGGCGATGATCGCGTACTGAACGAAGCGGGCGAAGCGGCGCGCCTCCTTCTTCGTCAGGCCCAGGGCCACCGGGTCGTAGTCGGGGATCTGGCCGCCGAGGCGCGTCTCGAACTCGGCGGTGTCGAAGCGGGTGATGGGGCCGATGCACGAGCGGCCGGCCATGACCGCGTCCCAGAGCGCCGGGACGCCGGCGCCGGCGGGCGTGATGGCGCCCATGCCCGTGATGACCACGCGGTGCGTGCCGTCAGGCTTGCGCGTGACCGCGGCGGGCACGGCGGCTGCGACGGGCGCCGAGCCTAGGGCCTCCTGCGCCGCGCGCTGCGCGGCCTCTTCGCCGTTTTCCCACATCATAGCGACATACCTCCGTCAATCTCGATGACCTGACCGGTGATGTAGCCGGCCTCCTCAGAGGCGAGGAACCGCACGAGAGAGGCCACGTCGGCCGTAGTGCCCAGGCGACCGGCGCCGATGCGGGCCAGCATGGCCTCGCGCTGGGCGTCGGTGAGGGCAGCCGTCATATCCGTGTCGATGAAGCCGGGCGCCACCGCGTTCACGGTGATGCCGCGCGGCGCCAACTCGCGAGCGAGGGCCTTGGTGAGGCCGATGACGCCGGCCTTCGCGGCGGCGTAGTTGGCCTGGCCCGCGTTGCCGCGGGTGCCTACGATGCTGCTCATGTTGACGATGCGGCCATAGCGGCGCTTCATCATGGGGCGCGCGACGGCGCGGCAGCAGTGGAAGGCGCCCTTGAGACTGACGTTCAGCACGGCGTCGAAGTCCTCCTCGGCCATGCGGGCCACCAGCCCATCGCGGGTAATGCCGGCGTTGTTGACCAGCACCTCGACAGGTCCCAGCGCTTCGGCCGCGGCCGCCACCAGGGCGTCAGCCTGGGCGGGGTCGGCCACGTCGGCGACGGGGGCCGCGGCGCGCACGCTGCAGCGGGCCTCCAGGGCCGCCG
>CANSQW010000146.1 GCA_947649215.1 uncultured bacterium
GACCAGCTGTCCGCCGCGCACCCTCGCTGAGTTCTGCGCGGCTTCGGGCATGGCGCCCGCCCAGGCCCGCAAGGCCGCCGCGGCCCTCGAGCGCGACGGGCGCGCCGTGCGCATCGACTCCGAACGCTTCTACGACGCCCAGGTGGTGGACGCGATGCGCCAGGTGGTGGCGGACGTCATCCGCACGAACGGCCCGTCAGCCGCCGCCGACCTGAAGGACGCCATGGGCGTGAGCCGCAAGTACGCGATGCCCCTGCTCGAGCTCTTCGACGCCACCGGCCTCACCCGCCGCGAGGGCGACCTCCGCGTGCTCGTCGAGCGGTAGCCCCCCCCCCGCCGGCCTTGCCCGCCCCGGGCGCCGGCGCGAGCACGCGGAAAACAACCCCGTGGCGACGTGAAGTTCTCGTTCCCCTTCACGTGCCCATCGGGTATCATGACCATCACTGCGGGCGGCTTCTCACCAGGCCGCCCCTTCACGGAGATGGATGGGGCCTGGTGGCTCCCGCGGCCTTCAAAGCCGTTGTGAGGCGCGCAGAACGTCTCGGGTGTGTTCGATTCGCACACATCTCCGCCAGAACACGACACGGGCCCCGCAGCCGAGAAGCCGCGGGGCCCGTCTTCATCCCGAGGCGCCTTCCGGCGCAGCGCGGCGCGCCTTCCCTATTCCTCGCCGCGCTGCCAGGCGGTGGGCTCGCGGTCGAGCAGCCCGAGCGCGTTCAGGTAGGTCTGGCGCAAGAACTCCCCGCGCGCGGGGGTGCGCAGGTCCTCGAAGCCGCGCACGTCGGCCAGCTTGGCCGCCGTGAACGCGACGTGCTCGGGGCCGCAGGTGGTGCCGCGCAGGGGCTCGGGCGTCATGTAGGGCGCGTCGGTCTCGGTGAGCAGCCGGTCGGCCGGCACCAGCTTGGCCGCCTCGCGCACCTCATCCGCCTTCTTGAACGTGAGCGGCCCGCCGAAGGCGATGAAACAGCCGGCCTCCGTCCAGCGCGCGAGCTCGGCGGCATCCAGGTTGAAGCAGTGCAGCAGCGTGCCCGCCTCCGGGAAGCCCTCCTCGGAGAGGATGGCGAACCCGTCATCGTGCGCCTCGCGCATATGGAGCACCACCGGCAGGCCGGCCTCCTTCGCCAGGCGGATCTGGCGGCGGAAGGCCTCGCGCTGCGCCTCACGCGGCGAGAGGTCGTAGTGGTAGTCGAGCCCTACCTCGCCGAGCGCGCTCACGCGCCCGTCATGGAGGCGCTCGCGCAGCACGGCCTCGAGCGCGTCGTCGTAGTGCTGGGCGTTATGGGGATGGCACCCCACGGCAATCCGAACCCGCGGCACGCGCGGGATGGGCACGCCTCAACAATGGCGGCCGATGGTGCGGATCTCGATGGCCGCCTTGAATGCCCAGTCGTCCAGGCGCTCGAAGGTCTCCGCGCCGTCCTCCCACACGTCCACGATGGTTTCGACGAACTCCACCTTGTGCAGGGCCGCGCGCGCCAGCGACAGCGGCGGGTCGGGCAGCATCTGCAGGTGCGCGTGCGAGTCCGCGATGGGCGTGTAGATGATAGGCGAGGCCACCACCTCCCACTCCCCGTTGCGCTTCTTCTTCCGGAAGAGCCCGTCCCTGAACAGCGGCTCAGCCTCCCTCTCCATGGCGGCTCCTTCCCGTCCGCTCGCCTTCGCTCGCGCCGACCGCGCGGGCTACTCCATCTCCAGGTCGATCTCGTCGACGTCCAGGCGCGGGAACAGCGGCTCACCCGTCTCCACCAGGTTGCCGGCGGGCAGCTGGCCCCACGCGGTGGCGGCCTCGATGGCGTCCATCTGGGCGATGTCGCCCAGGTTCAGGCGGCGGAAGACCTCAGCCGAGGTGGTCGGCGCGAACGGCGCGAAGTACAGCGCCAGGATGCGGATGGCCTCGAGCAGGTTGTACATGACGAAGGCCAGCTCATCAGCGCGCTCCGGATCCTTGGCCAGCTTGAAGGGCTCGGTCTCCTCGATGTAGCGGTTGGCGCGGGCGGCCAGGCGCTGGGCCGCCGCCGCGGCAGCGGTGAAGTCCACCTGCGCCATGGCCGCGTCGTAGGCTGCGTAGAGCCCCGCGGCCTCAGCGCGCAGCGGGTTCTCGGCGCCCTCCATCGACGCCGGCACCGCGGGCACGAGCGCGTCGAAGTACTTCTTCGTCATGTTGAACACGCGCGAGACGAGGTTGCCCCACGTGTTGGCCAGCTCGTTGTTGTACACCTGCACCATGCGCTCGAGCGAGATGGAGCCGTCATGGCCGAACTGCACGTCGCTCATGAAGTAGTAGCGGTAGGCATCCACGCCGAAGGCGCGCACGAGGTCGGCCGGCTTGACGGCGTTGCCCTTGGACTTCGACATCTTCTCGCCCTTGGTGAGCAGAAAACCGTGGCCGAACACCGTGTGGGTGATGGGCATACCGGCGGCCATGAGCATGGCCGGCCAGATCACGCAGTGGAAGCGGGTGATGTCCTTGCCCACGAAGTGGTACTGGATGGGCCAGCGGCGGTCGAACTCGGCCTCGCGCTCGTCGTCGCCGTAGCCGATGCCGGTGAGGTAGGCGATGAGCGCATCGGCCCACACGTAGAATACATGACCCTCGTCCCACGGCACGGGAATGCCCCAGTCGAAGCTGGAGCGGGAGATGGACAGGTCGTTCAGGCCGCCCTTCACGAAGGAGACGATCTCGTTGCGGCGCGTGACGGGGCGAATGAAGTCGGGGTGCTCCTCGTAGAAGGCCAGCAACTTATCCTGGAACTCGGACAGCTTGAAGAACCAGTTCTCCTCACCGGAGGCCTCGTAGCGCACGGGGCGCTTGCAATCGGGGCAGACGAACTCGCCGTCGTCGTTCTTCTCCAGATCGCTCTCGGCGTAGTAGGTCTCCTCGTGGACGCAGTACCAGCCCTCGTAGGCGCCCTTGTACAGGTAGCCCTTGTCGTAGAGGTCGGTCCAGAACTTCTGCACCGTGCGCGCATGGCGCGGCTCGGTGGTGCGCACGAAGTCGGTGTAGGTGATGCCGAGCATCTCCCACGCGTCGCGGAAGGCCGGCTCCATCGAGTCGCACCAGGCCTGCGGGGTCATGCCATGCTCGGCAGCCACGTCAGCCACCTTCTGGCCATGCTCGTCCATGCCGGTGACGAACGCCACCTCGCGCCCGTTCATGCGCTGGTAGCGCGCCACGGTGTCGGCGGCGATGGTGGTGTAGGCCGTGCCCAGGTGCGGCGCGGCGTTGACGTAGTAGATCGGCGTGGTGAACGCGTAGGTTCCCTTGGTCATGGGGCGGCTCCTCGTGTCGGGGCACGGCGGCTGATGACGCACGTCGGCCCACCTGCATACAGCCGCCCATTGTACCACGAGCCCCACCCCAACCCACGAGCGCGCCGCGAAGGAGACCCCACGCGCGCCAGCCCCCGATCTTTACAAAATAGGAAAGAAAGGGAAGGAAACGTCCCAGCATTCAGAAAATGGGGATCCGCATCGACGAGAACCTGCGGGCTTAGTCGTCCATTTCGATAATCTCAAAATCAGCGTGATCGTCTTCCTCCAAAGGGTAGTCTCCAGGATTAGACATATTTAAGATCTCCATACCTGATGAATAGCACCCACATCCATATTCTCCCGCTTCGGTCGCCTCTGCTTCGGAGTCAAACAATTCGTCTTCGATCAATTCCTCCCCATCAGAAAAAATATACTTGATCTGGTATTTTGCCACTTTTCCTCCTTGAACAGCATGTGATGAAACGCCTGCAGGTACGCCATCCGCAGCAAGGAACGTCGCCTCTTGAATCGAGCCCTGCGTTCCTTTCTTTGCATCTTACTCTCAATAACTCCAAATTTGAAGCCATTACAATTATCGTAGCATAGGGCGACGAGTTAGGAGCGAGGAGCTATGAGCACTATCGCCAATATCATCTGGATCGTGCTGGGCGGGATATTCACCGCTCTCTGGTGGTGCGTGGTAGGCATGCTGTTCTACGTGTCGATCATCGGGATTCCGCTGGGGCGGCAGGCGTTCAAGATGGCGGCGCTCACGCTGGCGCCGTTCGGCAAGACCGTCGAGTACGGCGGCGGGGCGCCGTCGCTTGTCGCCAACGTCATCTGGGCCGTGCTGGCGGGGATCCCGATGGCGCTGGCCTACGTCGTGGGAGGCGCGCTGTTCTGCGTCACCATCATCGGGCTGCCGCCGGGGATCCAGCTGTTCAAGATGGCCAAGCTCTCGCTGCTCCCCTTCGGCGCCGTCGTGCGCTGACGCACTGCAAGGCGTGGCGGAATCCCACGCCAAAGGGGCCCCAGCCACTTTTTCGCGCGAAAATGTCACTCTTTGGCAGTTCGGTACGCCTGCGTGCCTCGCCGAGCGTCGCGCTGAGGCCCCGTGGAAATTGCCACCTGGGGAAACGCCGACGATCCCCCGCCAGACCGCACGCTGCGGGCCCGCCAGACCGTACCAAACTGCCCAAGAGTGCCACCGCGGCGGCTTTTTCTGGCAGCGAAGACGCATCGAGGCCCGCGTTAGGCGGCGGCCTGGCACCCGCGCGCGGCGCTCGCGCCCCGAATCCGCAGGCGCGAGACCGCCGCGCCGCCCTCCCCTACGCGGGAGCGG